>CAZUUP010000204.1:0-9305 GCA_964623105.1 uncultured Akkermansia sp. | reverse complement strand
CTTAGCGAAACAACCGCGGTGAAAATCGCCGCAAGAAACATTTTCTTCATGGCGCGCATTCTTGGCGGGCCATGAGGTCGCTGGCAACCACTTTGCAAGCACCCCGCCCGCCGACACTACGCCCGCGCGTCCCGCACCGGCCGACGAACGTTTCCACCACCCGGCATCGCTTGACCGCCGTCCTCCTGCTCTACACAAGGTCACCTCCAGACGCCCCCACCCTACCGCTGGCACCCGCATCCGGCGAACTTTCCAACCGCTTCAGGCTGCTCGTTTCAGCCTCCGGTCCCAGAGCAGAGCTTTACTTTATTCCCTTCTCGAATTGAGCCACTCACCCCATTATCCTCCCGGTACTATGAGCGCATCGAAAGCTTTTCCGATCCTGCTGTGCGTCGGCGGCATGGCGGCCGGGTATTTCTTGGGACAACGGCAGGGCGGCACGGCAAAAGTTCGCGAGAACGGCCCGGCGCAGATGCCGCCGGCAACCTCCAATTGGGCGCCTGCGCCCGTGCGCCAGCCAGCGGCCAATCCAGCGGGCACGGGTGGATACCGGCTCAGTCTCGAGGAAGCTGAAGCCCAGCTCCGCCGCATGGGTGGCGACCCGATGATGGGGGGCTTCAACTCGGCGGTGCTGGAGATGGTCACGCGGGTCGATGTGAAGGACATTCCCGCGCTGTTGGGAAAGTTGCAGACCCACGGACGGCAGCGCATTTTCTACGGTGCCACCGCATTGTTGCTGGGACGATGGACAGAAGCCGACCCGGCCGCCGCCATCCGGTATGCTCTTTCCTTGACCAGCACGAACGAACGTCAACAGGTAGTGGCAATTGTGGCGGATGCGTGGGCACGCCGCGACCTGCCCGCAGCCTACGCGTATGCGGAATCGATGGCCGAGGGTGAAGACCGCAACCGCTTCTGGCAGGCCCTGTTGCCGACGGTGGCGCAGCAAGATCCGGCGAAGGCGCTGGAACTGGCCGCCAGTCTCGGCAAAAAGCAAAATCGCGACTCCGCCAATTACTCGATCATCAACGCGTGGTCCCTCGACGACCCGGCGGCCGCCGCCGCACATTTGGCGCGGCTGCCACCCGGTTATCAGAGGGACAACGCCGTGCAAACCCTTGCCGGACGTTGGGCGGCCAAGGATTCCACCGCCGCGCTGGCGTGGGCGAATGGACTGGCGGACAGCGCACAGCGGCGGAGCGCGCTGCGGGGAATCTTGACGGAGGTTGCCGCCACCAACCCAAAGGGCGCTCTCGCCATGTTGACCCAATTGCCCGCCAATCAGCAGGCGGAACAGGCCGGGACACTCGCGCTGATCTGGGGTCAGAACGATCTGCCGGCCGCCCTCGCCTGGGCCCAACAGCTTCCCGAAGGCCGCCTGAAGCAGGGGGCGCTCCAAAGTCTGTCCGGCCAGTGGGCGGCGAAGGAACCCCAGGCAGCGGCAACCTACGCTCTAAGCCTGCCGCCGGGCAGCGCGCGAAACAATTTGATCAACTCCCTCGCCTCGGTCTGGAGCGGAACGGATCCCAAAGCTGCCCTCGATTGGGTGGCGACTCTCCCGCCCGGCCAGACCCGCAATAACGCGATGCAAAATGCCCTGTCCGGACTGGCCCGATCCGATCCCGCCGCCGCCGTCGGCTATCTTGAATCTGTTCCCCCCGGGCAAGTACGCAGCAGCCTCATCTCATCAATTGCCCAGCAATGGGCGCAAAACGACCCGGCCAAGGCGGTGGCCTGGGTGCAATCGCTTCCCTCCGGGCAACAGCAAATGGACGCCGCACGCAACATGGTCTGGGGACTGGCGAACAGTGACCCTCAATTGGCGGTGGAAATGATCCAAAAACTGCCACCAAGCCAGACGCAGCAAGAATTGCTGGGCTCGGTCGCCAGCAGTTGGGCCAATCGCGATCTGCACGCCGCCGTGCAATGGGTCAAGGGCCTGCCAGAGGGTGCCGGACGCGAGGCGGCGATGCAGAATCTGAGTTATCGCTGGGCGCAGGAAAGCCCGCAGGAAGCCGCCGCCTTCGCCCTCGGCCTGCCCCCCGGCGACAAACAGCGCAACCTGCTCGGAACCGTCGCCAGCCAGTGGGCGGCCAACGACCCGCAAAACGCCGTGGCATGGGTCAATCAACTGCCCGCCGGGGAGACCCGCGATCAGGTGGTGCAAAACCTGGCCTCTGGTCTGGCCACCCACTCGCCCCAGGACGCCGCAGCCTTCGTGGCCACTCTCCCGCCTGGGGAAGTCCAAAATCGCGCAGCCAACAACGTGATCTCCCAGTGGTCCACTATCGATCCCCGCGGGGCCGCCGCGTGGGTGGCCAACTTCCCGGAGGGCGAGACCCGGGAACAGGCGTTTCGCAACATTGTCCAAAATTGGGCACGCAACGATTCCGCCGGCGTGACCGAATGGATGAAATCACTGCCCGAAGGAAAATCCCGCGAAGCGGCGATCAAAGGTTTTGTCCAGCAGGCCACCTACAATGATCCCGCCTCCGCGCAACCGTGGCTGGATGCGCTCCCGGCAAATCCGGAGAACCTCTCAATGCTCGAACAACTGGCCCGCCGCTGGCTCCGCACGGATGAAGCCGCGGCGCGGCAGTGGATTGAGCGCAGCGCAATCCCCGCCGAGCGCCGGCAACTCCTGCTCAAATCCGGGAAGTGACTCAAGAAATCCGCGGCGGTTCCGATGCAGGATACAGGTTCCTGCGGACGGTTTCTCGGGATCCCAGCCGGCACGCGTGCGGAAAAGCCGTTTGCAAAGTCCGGGGGCTGTGAGCTTTATTATATCATGAACGTTTTCGTCACCGGCGGTGCCGGTTATATCGGGTCGGTATGCGTCGAGGAACTGCTCAACGCGGGTCACGCGGTGACCGTGTTCGACAACCTCAGCGAGGGCCACCGCTCGGCCGTTGACCCCCGCGCGGCTTTCGTTCCGGGCGACTTGCGCGAGCGCTCCGCGGTGCTCCGGGCGGTGCAGGAGACCAAGGCGGAGGCCATCATTCACTTCGCCGCCTTCGCCCTCGTCGGCGAATCGATGACCAACCCCACCAAGTATTTTCGCAACAACGTGGCCAACGGACTGAATCTTCTGGAGGCCGCGGCCGAGACGGGTGTCCGCAAGTTTGTTTTCAGTTCGACGTGTGCGACCTACGGCCCCCCGGACCGGGTGCCGATGACCGAGGACCTGCCGCAACGTCCGATCAACCCCTACGGCGAATCGAAACTGATGTTCGAGAAGATGCTCCAGTGGTTCCAAAAGATTCACGGGCTCGATTTCGTGGCGTTCCGCTATTTCAACGCCGCGGGTGCCAGCGAGCGGTTCGGCGAACATCATCGCATCGAGACCCATCTGATACCCAATGTGCTGAAAGTCGCCCTGGGCCAGGCGACGCAGTGCGAAATTTACGGCACGGACTACCCCACCCCCGACGGAACGTGCATCCGGGATTACATCCACATCTTGGACCTCGCGCAGGCGCACATCCTCGCCTTGCAACCCGGCAAACAGGGATTCTTCAACCTCGGCAATGGCGAAGGTTACTCCGTCCGCGAAGTGATCCGGATGTGCGAGAAAGTTTCCGGCAAACGGATTCCCGCAATCGAGAAACCGCGCCGCCCCGGCGATCCGCCGCGACTCGTGGCAGGAGCGGAAAAGGCGTTTAACGAACTGGGCTGGCGGCCGCGTTTCCCAAAACTGGAAGACATCGTGACCACGGCCTATCGCTGGCACGTTAAGCATCCGTCGGGCTATCCCGACTGAGTGGGGCCGGTCAGTTCCACCGGCATCGGACACTCCCGCGCGCGGCAGGCCCGTGCCTCCCATCGCCCACGCCGCAGGCCCCCCTCCGGGCGCTTTCCTCGCGCCCAACGACGGCCCGAGCCCCCGGCCATAGAACCACCCAGGCCGCCTGTTCCCTCCCCCGGGAACGTCCAATTGTCGGCCTTGCATCATCAAACCATCTCCCGCTCCAAAGATCTCTCCGCGCTCCGCCGTGCCTCCTTCAGCACTCGGAATCCGCCGCCTCCAAGGTGCCAACGCCGTTCAATACATCCAAAAAAATATTGCCCCACCGCGCGGGAAGTCGATGCTCTCCCCAATGACTCGAACGCAAAGCTTCGTTCCCCATACATTCCGAGATTCGACCGCCGCCCACCAGGTCACCGCCGTTCACACTTCCCTTCTCCTGACATGAACGCCCCCGCCGGCTCCCCTCATCCGCTCGCCCCCGACGTCGAATCGTTCTACCACCTGCCCCACGGCGACCACCTCGGCAAGGCCTGCCAGGGCACCGCCTGCTTCGCGGCCCGCCACTTCAATCCCGGTCGCTGGGCCGAGGCGTCCGCGCAGAATCCCCGAATTTATTGCCTCGGCGAATGCTTCGCCGCCCCCGCCAAGGGCCAGAGCCATCCGCGTCCGCCCGTGAAAGTCTTCTCCCGCGAAGGCATCGTGCTCGGCCGCGTCGCCGCCGGTGGCGCGCGCACGCTCGCGGCCTACGCCAAGCACGGTGGCTACGCCGCGCTCGCCCAGGCGCTCGATCATCCGCCCGAGAAAATCCTCGCCGCCGTCGAAGCCTCCGGCCTGCGCGGACGTGGCGGCGCGGGATTTCCCACCGGACGAAAATGGCGCGCCGTCGCCTCCCAGCCGCCCGGCCAGAAATACGTCGTCGCCAACGCCGACGAAGGCGACGCCGGCGCTTACATCGACCGATACCTCATGGAGGATGATCCCCACGCGCTGATCGAGGGCATGATCCTCGCGGGCTACGCCGTCGGCGCGAGCAAGGGCTACATCTACGTGCGTCTCGAATATCCGCTCGCCGCCACCGTGCTGAACGCCGCGCTCGCCGAAGCCCGCGCCGCCGGCTGGCTCGGCCCGCGCGTCGGCGGGAAAAATTTCGCCTTCGACCTCGAAGTGTACGTCGGCCACGGCAGCTACGTCTGCGGCGAAGAAACCTCGCTGCTCCGTTCGCTCGAAGGCAAACGCCCCGAAGTCATGGCCCGTCCGCCTTACCCCACCGAGCGCGGCCTGTTCGACAAACCCACCCTCCTCAACAACGTCGAGACGCTCGTGAACGTCCCGTGGATCGTCACTCGCGGTGCCGACGCCTATGCCGCGCTGGGCTTCTCGAAAAGCCGCGGCACCAAGGCGCTCTCGCTCAATTCCCTCTTCAACCGCCCCGGTCTGTACGAAGTCGAGTTCGGCGTCACCGTGCGCCACATCGTCGAGGAAATCGGCGGCGGCCTGCGCGGCGGCGGTCAGTTGAAAGGCGTCATCATCGGCGGCCCGATCATCGGGATGATTCCGCCGCACCTCATCGACACGCCGCTCGGCTTCGAGGAACTCGCCGCCATCGGCGCGGGCGTCGGCCACGGCGGCGTCGTCGCCTTCGACCAAAACACGTCCATCCCCGCGCTCGTCGAGCACGTCTTCTCGTTCGGCGCATACGAATCGTGCGGCAAATGCACGCCCTGCCGCAGCGGTGCCGGACGCATCGAGGAACTTTTCACCAACGCCCTCGCCGGCGACGCCACCAAGGCCGACTTGCAGGAATGCCGCGACCTCGTCGTCGCGCTCAAGCTTGCCAGCCTTTGCGGCCACGGCACCGGCCTCGCGCGCTTTGCCGAATCCATCCTGCGCTATTACCCCACGGAGATTGAGCCATGCTTCAAGTAACCATCAACGGCCAGCCCCGGCAGTTCGCCGCGGGCCTCACCATCAACCAGGCCCTCCGCCAAATCGCCATCGAGGTCCCCACGCTCTGCCACGACGACCGTATCCAGCCCTATGGCTCGTGCCGCCTCTGCACCGTCGAGGTCAAGGGCTTCGGCGGCCTCGTCACCGCCTGCAACACGCAGCTCCGCGACGGCATGGAAATTCTCACGCACTCCGAAACCGTGACCGGCGTGCGCAAAACGCTGCTCGGTCTGCTGGCGAAAGATTATCCCGCCGAAGCCGTCGCGCAGTTTCCGGAAAAACAATTCCACCGTTACCTCGGCGAATACGGCGTGAAAGCCCGCGGCTCCCGCACCGCGCCGCCGCCCGCCGTGCCCTTCATGCGCGACACCACGCATCCTTACATCAACGTGGACATGACGCAGTGCGTGACGTGCTACCGCTGCGTGCGCATCTGCGAGGAGGTGCAGGGGCAGTTCGTGTGGAAGGCGTGGAATCGCGGCGACCAGACGCGCATCGGGCCGGTGCGCGGCGAGACGTTGCAGGACGGCGGCTGCGTGAGTTGCGGCGCGTGCGTGGACACCTGCCCGTCCGGCGCGCTCGAAGACATCAGCATTCTGAAACGCGGCGTGCCGACCGACTGGACGAAAACCATCTGCTCCTACTGCGGCACCGGCTGCGAAGTGAAAGTCGGCACGCGCAACGGCCAGATCACCACCATCCGCCCGTCGTTCGAAGGCCCCAGCAATCACGGCCACACCTGCGTGAAAGGCCGCTACGCCTTCGACTACATCACCGCCAAGGACCGCCCGCTCTCGCCGATGATCCGCCGAAATGGCGAATGGCAGAAGGTCTCTTGGACCGAAGTGAATCAATTCATCGCCGACAAACTCCGCGAGGCTGCCGCGAAGCACGGGCCGGACAGCATCGGCGTGCTCAGTTCAGCGCGCGGGACGAACGAGGAAAACTACGTCGCGCAGAAATTCGCCCGCGTCGTGCTCGGCACGAACAACATTGATTGCTGCGCGCGCGTCTGCCATTCGCCCACCGCCGCCGCGATGAAGATGACGCTCGGCACCGGCGCGGCGACCAACTCGCTCGATGACATCGCCCTGGCGCGGACGATCATGGTCTGCGGCGTCAATCCCACCGAGGGCCACCCTGTCACCGGCGCGCGCATCAAGCAGGCCGCGCGACACGGCGCGAAGCTCATCGTCATCGATCCGCGCCAGATCGAGCTGAACGACTTCGCCACGTTGCACCTCCAGCTCCACGCGGGCACGAATGTCGTGCTCTTCAACTCCATCGGCGCGGTCATCGTCGAGGAGGGGTTGGTGGACGAGGAGTTCATCCGCACGCGGCTCACCGAGTTCAACGAGTATCGCGAGTTCGTAAAACAGTTCGCGCCGGAAAAGGTGGAGCACAACACCGGCGTGCCGGCGGCTAAGATTCGCGAGGCCGCGCGCCTTTACGCGACCAACAAGCCGTCGCTCTCCGTCCACGGTCTCGGCATGACCGAGCACATCCAGGGCACCGAGGGCATCATGGCACTGGTCAACCTCGCGCTCCTCACCGGCAACATCGGCAAGCCCGGCTGCGGCATCAATCCGTTGCGCGGCCAGAACAACGTGCAGGGCGCGCCGCACATGGGCTCCGAGCCGAAGCTCCTCGCCGGCTACGTGCCGCTCACCGAACATCGCGGACGCTTCGAGGCCGCGTGGCAGGTGCCGCTCCCGACCAATCCCGGCATCAACATGATGGAGATGATGGACGCCGCCGACGCCGGAAAGCTGAAGGTGCTGTGGTCCATCGGCTACGACATCGTGATGACGAACCCGAACATGCACTACACCCGCCGGGCGATGGAAAAGCTCGACCTCGTCATCGTGCAGGACATTTTCATCAACGAGACGGCGAAGGAATTCGGCGACGTGTTCCTGCCCGCCGCGAGTTCGTTCGAGAAGGACGGTACGTTCATGAACGGCGAGCGCCGTATCCAGCGCGTGCGCCAGGCCGTGCCGCCGCAGGGCGAGGCGCGCTCGGACTGGGAGATCGTCTGCGACATCGCCAAGCTCATGGGCAAGGGCGAGCACTTCGCATGGAAGAGCGCCGAGGAAATCTGGGACGAAGTCCGCTCGCTCTGGCCCGAGGCCGCCGGCATCAGCTACGCGCGCATGGACAAACTCGGCGGCCTCCAATGGCCGTGCCTCGACGAAAACGACCCCGGCACCCCCACGCTGCACACCGATCATTTCACCCACGGCAAAACCACCGCGCTGCGCCGCATCGAATACGTCGCGCCGCCGAAGCTGACGACGCCGGAGTTTCCGTTCCTCCTCACCACCGGTCGCAACCTCTACCAATACAACGCCGCCACGCAGACCGCGCGCACGCCCAACGACGGCATCCACTCCACCGACTACCTGCAACTCTCCCCCACCGACGCCGCCAACCTCGGCCTCACCGACGGCGAAACCGTCCGCCTCCGCAGCGAGCAAGGCTCCGCCGAGCTGCCCGTGAAAATCAGCGACCACGTAAAAGCCGGCGAAGTGTACACCACGTTCCACTCCACGCGCGTCTTCCTGAACCAGATCACCACCTCGCACCGCGACCGCTACACCAAGACGCCCGAATACAAGATCACCGCCGTGCGCATCGAGAAGCTGGAGCCGGTGGCTGCACGCTGATGCCCAGGAGCGCGGGCGGCTCGCCCGCGAGTCCCCACCATCACCGGAGCGCGGGCATCTCGCCCGCAAGTCCGCATCGAACCAGCTCGCGGTTCCGAAAAGATGAACCGAAAAATCCCCGCCCAAAAAAGCCCCCGCGGTCCCAACCGCGATTTGCTCGTTGCGCCCAAATCCTCCACCCGCGCCCGCCCCGCCGCACCCGTACCGCAGGCGTCCCCGCCTGCGAGTTCCGGCGGCGTCTCGCCGCCAGAACCACCAGTCTGTGCGACCACTTCCGATCCCGCCGCCCAAACCATCCCCACCCGCATCCTCGCCTGCCCCGCCGACGGCCCGCCCGTCTTGCGCGACGATACCCTCGTCCGCGAGGAGCCCCTCGAAATCCGCATCCGCGGCCGCGGCATCGCCATCACGATGCGCACGCCTGGCGCGGACGCCGAACTCGCCGCCGGCTTCCTCCTCACCGAGGGCCTCATCCACTCGCGCGCCGACCTCGTCGAGATCGCCCACTGCGGCCGCGGTGAAGCCGCGCTCCTCGGCAACACGCTCAACGTCTTCCTCGCCCCGCACGTCACCGTCGATTTCGAGCGCCTCACGCGCCACGTCTTCGCCAGCTCGAGCTGCGGCCTCTGCGGCAAGGCTTCGATCGAAGCCGTTCACCAGAATTTTCCGCCGCTCACGTCGCACCTCACCCTCGCTCCCGCGATCATCCACGAACTGCCCGAAAAACTGCGCGCCGCGCAAACCGCCTTCGCCACCACTGGCGGCCTCCACGGCGCAGCCATCTTCGACTCATGCGGCAACCTCGTCGTCGCCCGCGAGGACGTCGGCCGCCACAACGCCGTGGACAAAGTCATCGGCCACGCTCTGTTGAGAAATCTCCTACCGCTCGACCAGCACGTCCTGCTCGTCAGCGGCCGCGCCTCGTTCGAGATCATGCAGAAAGC
>CAZUUP010000203.1:0-9307 GCA_964623105.1 uncultured Akkermansia sp. | reverse complement strand
GGATTACTTCTTGCCGTCCTTCACCTCGATGCCTTCCGCAACCATCTGGTATTCGATGGTCACCTTGGCGCCGACCTTGAGATCGCCCTGAATCTTGGTCTTCTTGCTGCGTTGCAGGGTCCACTTCTCCTCGCCTTTCTGGACGGTGATGGTGGTTTCGGTGACTTCCAGCACGGGGCCGGTGACCTGATAGGTCTTGGGACCGGGTGCAGCGAAGGTCGAGAGGGAGAACAGGACGGAGGCGGCGGCAATCGCGCCGAGGGTTTGTTTGATCATAGGTCTTGGGTTTTCATGGTTGGTCCGCGGGACGCCCGCCGGACTCGCAACCGAAGTTCTGATCCGACCGGCGTTCGCCCGCCGGGCCGGTGACCTCGTTTGCTGGCAAGAAGAGAACGCTTTGACACCCCGGTGGCAATACCATGTTGATGGTAATCCGCCGGCAGGTGGGTGGTCGGGGCGGGAAGCAATGCTCAACTTTCCGAATCGAAATACCGGCCGACCGAGTAAATCAAACCACCGGCGGCGCCCAGAAAAACCAGGGCGAGGGTGGTGCCGATGACAAACTCGGGGACTTTTTCGCGAGCCACGTCTTTGAGCGCATACACAAAGCCCGCCACCAAACCCCCGGCCATCACGAGCGTAAGCACCACGGCACGCGCGGCCTTGCCATCCGGCGATCCGCCGGCGTCCGCCTGCCCGCCGGATTCCAGAGGAAGCAGATTCCAAAAGAATCGCGATAACGCGGCGCCCACCGCGAACCACAGGGCGGTGACCCATGAGACCTCGAACCGGAGACTGGGATTGAGTTCGCGCAGCGAGTGGAGGAAGGCCGCCATCAATCCGAGGCTGAACGCAGTCGAGAACTTCACCACGCGGATGAAGAGGCGGTTGCTGTCGCCGGCTTTTTTTGGGTTCATGAATTTTCGGACCGGCAGAATTGGCAGCCCATGGGCGCCTGCGGGCAAGCCGGGGCGCGAGATCAAAGCCGCTTCGGTGACACGAAGAGTTTCAACACCGCCGACTGGCGGTCTTCGGTTTCCAGACAGGCCAGCCCGCCCTTGGGCATTTCGAGGGCATCCGGGCGGACGACGCCGAGGAGCCGGCGCACCCGTTCGGAAATGGTCGGCTCGTGGCCGACGAGCAGGATGTGGCCGGCGGCTGGCAGGCGCCCAAGCCAGGTTTGAAATGCGGCGGTGGAGATGCGATTGGTCAGCGCTTCGGCGAGTTCGAGGCGGGGGGATCCCCGTTGGCCGTTGGTTTGTTGAAGGACGATTTCGGCGGTCTCGCGGGCGCGGACGAGCGGGCTGGCGTAGGTGGCGTCAAATTCGACGCCGCTCCTTTTGAGGAACTGGCCGAGTTTGCGGGCGTCGCTGCGGCCCTGATCGGAAAGGGCGCGGGCGGCATCGTCGGCGCCATCCTCGGCGTGAGTGTGGCGCAAGAAGTAGAGTTTCATGGTGGGGAGTTGGCGGGATTTTTCGGGGCCGCTGGAGACTTGGACGGTCCTTTCATTTCGGATTTTTCCCGGGATTCTTGAGCTGGGCGCGGCGGCTGGCCTGGCGCAGGGCGTCGCCCAAACCGGGTGGGTTTGCGGCGGCGGTGTCCGGGGCGGTTTCGGACGGTTGCTGCTGCTGCGGAGAAGGCTGGGCGGCGGCGGCAGATTTTTTGGGCGCGGCGGCGGGGTTTGCGGCGATCTCGACGCCCGGCGTGGTAACCGGCGTGGGGATCGTCGGGGCACGGCGGAGTTTAAGGCCGAGCCAGCCGGTTCGGCGTTCGAGGATTTCGAGGAGGAAGACGACCATGGCGAAGATGAGGAGGCCGGGGGTGAGTGTGATGAACTGCGGTTGCGCGGGCAACGCCTGCCAGATGGCGGCGAGATCGGTGCGCGCCTGGCCGCCGGTGATGGCGGCGAGCCTTTCGAGGGCTTCGCGTCCGCGCCCGGCTTGTTCGGGAGCGAACTCGGGTGAATAGGGCAGGCAGACGGGCGTGAGCGAAACGGGCTTGAGCCCCGGGATTTCGACGGTGGCCAGCACGGTCTCGCGTCCGCGGATGGGGACGATGGCCTCGAGCAGGTCCGCGGCTTTCCATTGCATGGGGAATGATTGTTTTCCGGGAGGTTGTCCCGGTAGGCCGTGCAGGACGCGAACGCGCGGAAGCGTGGCGAAGGGTTCCTCGCGGCGCTCCGGGTCGAGGTGGAGTTGGAGGTAATTGACGCCGTCGCGAACCTCCTGGGTCAGCAGCATGTTGTCGGGCAGCGGTGATTTGTCGCCGGCAGTCCATCGGGCGAGCGTGGCGTAAAAATCGCCCGCGTGCTCCCAGCGGGCGAACGGTCCGGCGAACTGGCCATCCGCCTCTCCGGTGAAACAAAGGGCGCGCCCGGCGCCGGCCTGCCAGGCGGCGACGACGGGGGCGGCGAATTCATCCTGGGTGACCAGCGCGAGGTTGGCCTCGGGGCGCAGGTAGCAAAGGTTGTAGCCGCCAAGCGCGGGTGGCTGCCGGTCGGCGCGCCCGCCGAGCGTGGAGAATCCGCCGGTGATCTTGGGCACGGTGGGTTCCTCGATGAAGGTGCTGCGCGCGACGGTAAAGGTGTCCTGGGCGAAGATGCGGGGCAGTTCCTCGGGGTCACTGCTGAAATAACAAGTGCCGTCGCCGCGCCGGGCAATGTCGCGCAGCAACTCCGCGTCCTTGTCGGCCGTGGTGCCGAGGCCGACGACGCTGACGGTGATGTCCGCCGCGCGGCATTGGGCGAGGAGTTCGCGGTAGGCAGCAGGTTGCTCGGAGTCCGCGGCGTCAGCGAAGAGGATGATGTGCTTGGTGCTGGCTTTGGCGCGGAGGATCATCTTGGAGGCGGCGACCAGCGCCTCGTAAACGTAGATGCCGCCGCCGGTAGATTTCATGCCGAGAATCTTTCCGCGCTCGGCACGTACGCGATCCACGGTGGCAAGATCGACAATGGTGTGGGCCGAGGTGTCCACGGCGATGACGCCGAGTTCATCGGACTCGGACAGAAGGTCAAGCACCTGTGCCGTGCCAAGGTTGGCGAGATCCATTTTGACCCGGCCGCCGCCGACGGGTGCGGCCATGCTGCCCGAGCGGTCGAGGGCGACGACGATGGCGAGGTTGAGTTTGCGGTGTTCCTTGCGCATTTCGAGGGATACGGGGAGGACGCGTTCGAGCGGTGATTTGAAGTAGCCGCCGGGGGCGTAGGATTTCTTGCCGCCGGTGAGGAGCAGGCCGCTGCCGGTTTCCTCGACCCACGAGGCGAGGGTTTCCATGCCGGGCACACCGAGGTGCTGGGCGAGCACGTTCTCGAGGAGCACGGCGGAATAGCGGGACAGCTCCTCGATCGTCCAGCGACATTCGGCGGGTTTTTTGACGGTTACGTCCACGCCACCGCGTTGGAGCAACGTGGCAAGGCCGGATTGCGCGCCTGCTTCGGCGACGTGAAGAATCGGTCGTGGACCGCGGATGCCGGTGAGGGCACGGGCGAGGTTGTTTTCGGGCAGCGGATCAAGGTCGGGGCCAGTGACGCGCAACTGATATTCGGCCACGCCAGCCTGGGAGGCGCGATCCCGGAAGATGAGGCGGGATAACCCCGCGGGAACCTGCCGGGCGCCGGCGGAGAGCACCTGGGCACCGCGTTTCAGTTCGTAGCGGATTTCCTGCGGCGCGGGTGAGGACACCCAGGCGTTGAGCATGAAGGACTGGCCGGGTTGCACGAGGTCGGGGGCTTGAAATTCCTGGATGGCGAGGTCCTGGCTTTGCGGACGGGCGAGTTGCCGGTAGTCCATGGCAATGCTGCGTCCAGCGGCGCGGGCGGCGGCATTGGCGGGGTCGCGGCCGGTCCATTTGCCGTCGGACAGAACAAGGAGGCGGCCCGGATACCCGGGGGGAATGAGGCTGAGCGCACTTTCGAGGGCGTCGTGGAGGTTGGATTGATCGCCGCCCACCTGCGCCGTGAAGCCGCTGAATTCACCGGCCTGCGGCGAGCGTTCGATGGCGGACTGATGGCCGAAGGAGACGACCGCCAGTTGATCGCGGACGCGCATGGATTTTTGCAGGAGCGACACGACTTCCTTTTGGGCAGTGTCGGTTTGGGGTGGCATGGAGTCGCTGCGATCGGCGACGACGACGATGGTGCCCGCGCGGTCGGGCAGTCGAATTGCCGGATGGCAGAGCGCAAGAATCAGGGCGAGAAAGACGACCGCCCGGACCGTGCGCAGCCCGCGGGTCGGCAGTGGCCAGAAGGCCCAGACCGCGGCGAGCGGGATGAGGAGCAACAGCCAGATGGGTTGGGTGAGAATCATGGGACGTGCTCTGACCTGCTACAATCCGGCCTCCCGTTGGCCGCGGGCGAGCATGATCACGTGGGCGGCAAGGCCCGCGAGGGCGGCGAGGACGAAGATCCAGAGGACGGCGGCGTATTCGTAGCGGGTTTCCTGCTGCGTCTGCCATTCGCCCCAGCGGCCGGTTTTCGTGTCGGTGAGGTCGGATTCTTCGGCGGCGAGAAAATTGACGGAGAAGGTGTTGGTTTCCTGGCCGTGGATGGCGGTGTAGAGGCCGGGGGCGGGGGCTTCGAGCAGCAGGAGGCGCTGGGATTTGGCGAAGTCCTGCGTGGTACGGTCGGGGCGCACCAAGCGCACGGGGCCGTTGGTGGTTTTGAGGACGATGTCGCTGCCGAGGCGGAAATTGTTCTCTTCGAGGCCGGGGGTTTCGCGGGCGCGCCAGCTCAGGAGATTCCAGAGGAAGATCGGCCAGTTGGGCGTGGCGGGCAGGGTGGTGAGGGCGGGCGTGAATTGCAGCGTGATCTGCTGGCGGCCGAGGGCGTCCTCGCGCGCGGTGAGCAGCGGCACGTCGCCGGCGGTGATGACGGGCGGGTGGGTGGCGAGGTTGGTGTCGGCGACGGCGGCCCAGATGAGGCCCTGCAATTCGAGGCCGCGCGTGAGGGGATGCGCGGCGTTGACGACGAACGGGCCGGTGTAGGCGGTGGCATTGGTGGCGGAGAGAATGCGCAGTCCCCAGGCGCGTTCGCCGGAGGGCACCGAGCGAGATTGGTGAATCACGAGTTCGGGATCGGCGGAGATGGTCGAGCGCAGGCCGGTGGATTCAAGGCCGCGGGTGAAGAGGTCGCGCAGCTCGGGATTGTCGAGGGCGACTTGCACGCGGGTGCGTTTGCGGGGCGCGGGCAGGAGGGTGACGCGGTTGTCGCCGAGGAGGGCGTCGTCGGGGAGCGCGGCTTCGAGGGCGGGCGTGTTGGGAGGGAGATTCAGGATGATGCGTTGGCGGGCGCCGGGTTCGAGGGTGAGCTGGGAATTCTGCGCCACGTTGGTGCCGGCGGTGAGTTGCAGGCGGGCGGTGCGGAGTTCGCGCGAGTAGTTGGCGACCTCGAGGAGGCAGCGGTCCTGCGGGCCTTGCGCGGTGCGGGTGGCGTTGACGATGGCGAGGTTCGGCGCGGCGGTGCCGAAGGACCACCATTGCATTCGCGAGGCTTGTTCCAGTTCGGCGGGGCGGGCGTGGTCGGTGAGGACGAGAATGTCGGCCTTGCGGCTGGTGAGGTCGCCGGCGAGCGCGATGGCGGCGGCGAGATCGGCGGCGGGGGCCTGGCATTTCCAACCGGCGAGCAGGGGCGCGGCTTCGGTCCACGAATGGACGGAGTCGCCGAGGGCGCGGGCGTCGCGGCCGGCGAGGACGAAGCGGATGAAAAGGAATTTGCGGTCGCGCAGGAGTTGTTCGAGGGCGGCGGTGGCGCGGGCGCGGGTGTCTTGGGCGTCGGATTGCGCGAGCATCGAGAGGGAGTCATCAAGCACGACGACGAGCGGATGGGTGGTCTGCGCGAGCTGCCAGCGCGGGCCGGTGGCGGCGATGCCGAGGAGCAGGAGGATGAGGAGTTCGAGGAAGAAGACGGGCGGCAGGCGGAGTTTCTCGACCTTCGAGCCGCCGGCTTTGGATTCTTGTTGGAACTGCCAGAGGAAAAGCGTGGAGACGGGTTTTCGTTTGAAGCGATTGCGCAGGAGATAAATCGCCGCGAGCGCGGGAAGCGCGGCGAGGGCGAGCAGCGCGAGCGGGTAGGTGAGGAAGGGGATCATGCGCGGGTGGGGCGGGAAACTCGCGGGCGGGCCGCCCGCGCTCCTGGGCGGTTTTGGAGATTTGGAGCGCTTGAGGTTTGGACGGGGCCGTTCTCCCTCACCCTGACCCTCTCCCGCTGGGAGAGGGGACAGCCACGGGCGTGCTTGGATGATGCGGGCGTTGTTGGCTCCGAGGTCGGATGCGTTGGTTTGGGGCGCGCGGGGTGCGCGCGAAAATCAAGGGTGCCGCGATTGGAAAGGGCGCGGGAAGTGGCGCTCCCTCTCCCGGCGGGAGAGGGTTGGGGTGAGGGGGAACGGCGACGAAAGCAGAGGGAACGTGGGAATACTTCAAGCACGCGGTTGCAGGTGTCGCTGCTGCGACCGGGGGACGGCACAGGCGGGTTGCTTGTGCTACCCATGCTGATTGCGCTGTGGGGCTTCATGCGGGGGTGAGCATTTGGGCTTCTTCGAGGGGGCGGAGGCTGGTGGGGGCGGCGAGGTCTTCGGCGATCACGGTGGCGAGGCGGGCGCCGGCCTGGCGGCAGGCGAGGTGCCAGCTTTGTTGGTGGCGGCCGAGGGCGTCGCGGTAGCGCTGCTCGACACCGGCGTCGATGAAGACATCGAAGGTGCTGTCGTTCTCGCTGTCGAGGAGGCGGAGGTTGCCGCGGGCGGGCGGCTGGGCGTCGTCGCGGGCGAGGAGTTGCACGACGTAAACGGCGGCCGCGCCTTCCGCGAGGCGGCGGAGGGTGAGCTGCGGATTGCCCGGCCAGAGGAGGTCGCTGAGGAGGACGCGGATGCCCTGGCGGCGAAGCTTCGGCGGGGCGACGGCGAACTCTTCATCGAGCGAGCGCTGGCCGTCGAAGGTGAGGCCGTCCCAGGTCGCGGGGCGGTCGGAGCCGTTGGGGAGTTTGCGGAAGCCGTCGCGCGCGAGCCAGAGCGTGTGGGTGCAGCGGGCGTTGAGCGCGGCCATCGCGAACACGCCGGCGAGGCGCAGCAGGCCGTTGATTTTCGCGGTGCCCTCGAGGTCCATCGAGCGCGAGCCGTCGAGGATGAGGTCGAGGTGCGGGTTCACCTCTTCGCGGAACAGTTTCACCGTGAGGCGGTCGGTGCGCGCGTAGATGCTCCAGTCGATGCGGCGCAGGTCGTCGCCGGGCTGGTATTCGCGGTAATCCTGGAAGTCGATCGAGCTGCCGGGCACGCGCGCGAGTTGCGCGCCGCCGACGCCCGCGAGCGCGGTGGGCGGGATGGCCAGCGCGTGGCGTGCGCCGAGCTGTTCGCCTTCAATCAAGGATGGGCGGAAGCGTGGATCCATCGGCGGCTTTTTCCCCGGCGGGGAGGTAGTTGGTGAAGGTGGCGAACTGGCGGAAGAACCAGGGGGCGTTGAGAAAGGCCATCACGATCAGCCAGACGGAGGCGGTGATAAGATGCGGTCCGGCATTGGCACCGCTTTGCACGAACAGGTTGAAGATGTTGCCGGGCATGAACTGGTCCAGTGAGGTGCTGGTGAAGCGGTTCAGGAAAAACAGAACGAGCGTGGGTATTACCCCGAACAACAGCGGCACGACAACGGCCGCGATGCCCGCGAGCTTGGGCGGGCGCGTGGGCCAGAAGCGGCGGTGGAGGTAGAGGCCAGTGAGGGCGTAGGCGAAGAAGTAGGCGATGATGCTCGCAAAGACGAGCCAGTCGTGCCCTCCCGGGGTGATTGAGCGGATGGAACGAGGGGCGAAGGCAAATCCAGTGAACGAAAGCATGCCCAACCCGAGGATGAAGCCCGCCAGCAGCGCGCACCAGACGAGGCCGCCCGCCGCGCCGCTATAGAAAACAAACGCCAGCGCGCGCTTCAACGGCGACCGGGGAATCGTGCGCCGGATACGCAAGCTAAGTTTGTCGTGCGAACTGACGCAGACGATCAGGCACACGGCCAGCAGGGGCAGGCCGAAGATCGCCGAGATTTTCTCCGTGACTCCCGAGCCGGGGGTGCCGGCGAAGTATTCCCACAACAGCGGAATGGCCGCCGCGACCAAGAAGCAGATCGTCGTGTTCACCCGCACGGGCAGCGCGCGATTCGCGGACGGCGCGGTGATCAACGCCACGGCGGCGATGTAGAGGACGCGCATGACGAGCGCCGCCGCGACGAGAAAGGTCAGGGCCGGTCCCCAGAAATCCCACGAGCCGAGCCGGCTGCCGACGCCGCGGTTGATCATCTCGAACGCGCCGAAGGTCAGGCCGCCGATCCAACTGATGCCGAGGAAGAACGTGCCGGCGGTGATGCCGATCTTGAAGTTGCGGCTGACGGGCAGGCTCGCGAGGAGCACGGCGAGGTGAATCATTGCGGTCACCGTGATGAAGTTCATCACGAGCACGATGAAGATGGACGGCAGGTCGATGCCGCGCAGGAGGTAGGTGAACGCCATGAACGGCATGAACACGCTGAAGAACAGGCCGGTGAGGATGACGCCGCAGAGGATTTTGCCGCGGATGATTTGTCCCGGCGTGAGGGTGGTGATGAACATCAGGTCCACGTTGGCATCCTCGCGTTCCTTGGCGAAGCGGGTGCCGGTGTAGCCGGGGATGAAGATCATGCTGCCGACGGACAGGATGCCGAAGAAGAGCTGGAACACGCTGCGGCCGAGCGTGGGGTTGGAGCTGGCGCCGATGCTCTCGGTGATCACGTACATGACCATCGCGACGAACAGGATCAGCAAGAGGAGGAGCAGGACGCCGATGACGAACCAGTTGCGCACGGCCTGGCGGAGTTCTTTCACGACGACGGGGTTGAGGTCCCAGCGCGGAAGGTGGATGGGGGAACGGGGGCCGGTCATGGGTGGGGAGGGGGGAAGTTCAAAGTTTAAGGTTCAAAGTTCAAAGTTGGGGGAGCGGCGCGGAATCGCCGTAGCTGCCGACGTGAGGAGGCGGAGGCCCGAGGCACGCCGCGGACAGACGCGTCCGACCAGCGACGGGGAACTGGCTGGCGCTGCACCGGCGGGTTTTGGAGTGCGGTGACTTGTCACCGCTTTTGCGAGGCGACTTGTCGCCGTCGAATTACGGAAGATGTCGGTGCGCAATGGGGCGTTCACGGCTCGCGCCAGCGCCGACGTGCGTGCGTGTTCGGACATGCACGGCAGTTCGACGGCGACAAGTCGCCTGCGCAAAAGCGGTGACAAGTCAGCGCACTCCAAAGCTGGCATCAAGCGGGTTGCGGCTTGCACGCTCTCCTGATCCGCCTCCTCACGTTGGCTGTTACT
>CAZUUP010000202.1:0-9363 GCA_964623105.1 uncultured Akkermansia sp. | reverse complement strand
ATCCCGCGCACCTTCACCCCGTACATCCGGTCGAGGTCGGCCCCGGCGGTCGTCGCCATCGTGCCCACATGACCGATGCCCGCGTTGTTGACCAGCACATCCAGGCGCCCGTGCCGCTGGTGAACCGTCTGCGCCGCCGCGCCGCAGGCCGTCTCGTTTGCCACGTCCAACGCCAGAAACTCCGCCCGGCCGCCGCCGCTGACGATCTTCTGCGCGGTCGCCCGTCCACCCGGCTCGCTGATGTCCGCGACCCACACAAACGCCCCCGCTTGCGCGAACACCTCCGCAATCGCCGCCCCGATCCCCGAACCCGCGCCGGTGACCAGCGCAATCTTGTTATCCAGTCTGAACATGTTGGTGAAAATGCCCGCAATCGGGCCAGCCCGAGTTTTGCGTGAGAATTGAAAAGGACCGACGGTACCGATGGAACTCCAGTCGCCGGCCAACCCCGCCATCGCGGCAACCCGCCACCGATTACTTCGCCGGCTTGTCCGACTTTTCCGCCTTCGGAACCTTGGTGATTTCCTCCGGATAGACGTTCAAATCCACAAGCTCGCCCGGAAACAACTTCAGCGATGCCGGAATGCTGATGATGATCGGCAATCCCAGTTCCACCCGCGTCTGTCCCACCGGCAGCAGCGACGCGCGAATCGGCGCCAGTTGCGGGCTCACGTGGACAATGTTCGCCTTGAACACCCCCCCGAGGCGCGCCCGCGGCCGCACATCCACCCGCATCCCGGGCTTCGGCTCGAAAATCATCGGCTGCCGCAAATAAGCAATGATCCGGTCGGGCTCCGGAGCCGTCACGGTCATGATCGGCTCACCCGCCGCCACAATTTCCCCGGGAAATTTTCGGATTTGAGTCACGACCCCGGCGTAGGGCGATGTTAGCGCCGTGGGATTCTTGGGATCCGCCCCCACCACCCGCGCTACAATTTCGCCGGCCGCCACCTCCTGAAACGTGCGCACCCGCTTGGGCGCCTCCGCCACCGTCCCCGGATGCGCACAGGAAATATACGCCTCCACGGTTTCCGCCTCTCCCTGAAATGTCCGCGGACCCAACCGCGCATTCCACAATACCGCCGCCACCAGCGCCGCCGTCACGAACATGATGATGGGCAGGTAGTTGATGTTGAACTCCCGCCAACGCACCAACGTGGGGGTCGGTATGCGGGGCAATTTCTCAGGGGCAGCCATGTTCGTATTCGGTAGTCGGTTTCACTTGCCGGGAGTCGCTCTGGCGACCCAATCGGCCAGCCTGTCGCTGACGCCCGGATGCGCTTCCCACCAAACCTGCCGGCGCGGCAGCGTCGTAGGCGTCGGGGGCGGATAGTACGCTTGGAACCCCCTGAGGCAAGCCCGTTTCGCAGACCGGCTGATTTTTTATACAAATCCGCCCCGGCCGTTGTCTATCCGGCTGAATGAACGCCGCTTCGCAGCAACCCGCCGCCTGGTGCGAACACCTGTTTCAGGCTCAGGCCCCCGGTCTGATTCTCTACGGGCGCGCCCTCGGCCTTTCCCATGGCGAAGCCGAGGACGTGCTGCAGGAAACGTTCCTCGCCCTGCTCAAACTCGCGGCGCCCCCCGACGAACCCGCTCGCTACTGCCTCCGGGCCTTTCGCCATCGGGCCTTCAATTACCGCCGCCGGCTCTGGCGCCGGCTCACCCGCGAATTCGAGTCCCGCGCCTGGTTCGAGCCACCCACCCCGGCCAACCCCGCCGAAGCCGCCGCCCTCCGCTGCCTCACCGCCCTGCCACCCGAACAACGCGAAGTTGTCGTCCTCAAAATCTGGCACCAACACACGTTCCAACAAATCGCCGAACTCCTCGACCTGTCCCCCCACACCGTTGCCGGCCGTTTCCGTTACGGCATCCAGCGTATCCGCAATAGCCTCAACCAACCACCCCATGCCACCCATGAACCCGCCGACCGACTGGGAGAATCGTTTGCGTTCCTGGACTCCCCGGAGTCCGTCCCCAACACTTGAGCGCCGCCTCTTCCCCCCAACCGCCGCGCGCCCATCAAGCCCCGCCCGCGAACCCGTCTGGGCACAACTGCTGCTCCGCCAATTCCCCGCCTTCGCCTCGGTCGCCGTCGTCGCCACGGCGGTCGCCGCATGGCACCCAGCCGCACCCCTCGCCCCCCAGCCTCACTGGCCGCCTACCGTCCTCGGTGTTGCGAGCCCCAGCAATCTCCACGCCGTCGCCTATCAGACCACCCAACGCCACAGCGAATGGAACCACTGGCATACGCCGATTTTAAGGTGGACAAACCTTTCTCATCTGCCATCAAGTGCCCCCCGTTTTCCGGTGGCCAACACCAACACGGTGATTCATTGACTCATGGGTTCAGAAAATCAAAAACCGGCTCCAGCCAAGGCGGCGCAATCCGCCCCCAAGGCGCCCGCAGCCAAAGCTCCCGCCGCGCAGAAGCCGCAGCCCTCCGCCCCCCGCACTCCCGCGGCTAAAAACGCCCCGCCGCCACCCCCGCCCACTCCGCCCCCGCCCCCGTTCTTCCGGCCCATGGACTGGGTCACCGCCGGCGTCGCCACCTTGCTCGTCTTCATCGGCTACCTCCTGACTCTGGCCCCTGATCTCACCCTCGAAGACTCCGGCGAACTCGCCGTCGGCTCCTTCTACGCTGGCGTTCCCCATCCTCCCGGCTACCCCGTCTGGACCATCTACAGTTGGCTCTTCACGGTACTGGTCCCAATCTCCAACATCGCCTACCGCGTCGGCCTCTCCTCCGCCTTCGCCGGGGCCCTTTCCTGCGGTATTCTCGCCCTCATCACCTCCCGCGGCAGCAGCATGATCCTCGAAAGCATCGAGGAATTTAAGAACATCGACCGCCGCCTCGAAAACGCCCTCTGCATGATGGCCGGTTGGGTGGCCGCCCTGCTCCTCGGCTTCAACGGCTACATGTGGAGCCAGGCCGTCATCGTCGAGGTTTACACCCTCAGCGCCCTTTCCCTCATGGGCGTGCTCGTCTGCCTCCTCCGCTGGATGTACGCCCCGGAGCAAAAACGCTACCTCTACTGGTCCCTGTTCCTCTTCGGCATCTGTTTCACCAATCACCAGACCCTCATCGTCGCCGCCATGGGCATCGAGATCGCCATCCTCGCCCGTGACCCCAAACTTGGCCGCGACCTCCTGTTCTTCAACAGTCTCGTCTTCGTCTTCGGCCTCATCCTCAAGGCCAACGGTTCCCTCGGCGCCCTTGCCAGCAACCCGGCCATCTGGAACATCTTCATCCTCATCGGCCTCGCCTCCATGGCCGCCTGCTTCGTCTTCTTTATCAAAACCCAGAAACTCCTCACGGAATGGAAAACCGCCGTCATCATGGGTGTCCTCTGGGCCGTCGGCGCGGGCTTCTATTTCTACATGCCCGTCGCCTCCATGACCAATCCCCCCATGAACTGGGGCTACGCCCGCACCCTCGAGGGCTTCATCCACGCCCTCACCCGCGGTCAATACGAGAAGGCCAACCCCACCATCGTTCCCGAACGGTTCCTCACCCAGCTCAACATGCTCAAGGAAGGTGCCATGGAGGAATTCACCCCCGTCCTCCTCCTCGTCGCCATCATCCCCTTCCTCTTCTTCAACCGCATGAAAGGCCGCGAACGCGCCTGGCTCCTCGGCCTGGTTTCCACCTACGCCTGCCTCGCCTTCCTGCTCCTCATCCTGCTCAACCCCTCTCCCGACCGCCAGAGCCGCGAACTCACCAAGGTCTTCTTCACCGCGTCCCATATCATGATCGCCGCCTGCATCGGTTACGGCCTCGTGCTCCTGACCGCCTGGCTGCACTTCGCCTACGAACAACGCCGCCGCTACTTCCTCCTCGGCGGAGCCTTCGCCGCCGCCCTCTCCCTCTACATCGCGATTGTCGTTCACAGCAACACCGAGACGCCCCCGCCCGTCCGCACCGGCTTCGCCCATGCCGTCATCGACCTGCTGTTCTCCATGCCCGTCGAGCCCAGTTCGTATGCGCTCGACCAGTTTACCGCCAAGTACGGCTTTGTCTGGGCCGCTCTCCTCACCGTCACGCTCGTCGTGTGCCGCAAGCAGGCCCCCGTTTACGCCCTCGTCGGCATCTTCGCCCTTTTCCCCATCCAGTCCGTCCTCGCCCACTGGGCCAAGAACGAACAGCGCGGCCATCTCTTCGGCTTCTGGTTCGGCCACGACATGTTCACCCCGCCCTTCACCGGCCCCGATGGCAAACTTTCCTACGTGCGCAAAGAACGCGAAGAAATGCTCAAAAAGCCGGGTGCCGAACTCATCTACCCGGAAATGACCAAGGACGCCGTCCTCTTCGGCGGCACCGACCCCGGCCGCTTCTGCCCCACGTACATGATCTTCGCCGAAAGCTTCATCCCGCCCCACAAACGCCGCAATCCCGAGTTCGATCGCCGCGACGTGTACATCATCACCCAAAACGCCCTCGCCGATGCCACCTACCTGATGTACATCCGCGCCCACTACAACCGCAGCACCCAACCCGACGAACCCTTCTTCCAAAAACTTTTCGCCAAATTCCCCATCCTCCCCGTCCTCGCCTCGCCCCTCGACAACCTTTTCACCGGCATCGGCGCGAAAATCGAGAAGCGCCGTCGCGCCGAAGGCGTCTATCCCCCCAAGGAAATCCACACCCCGAGCCTCCTCGATTCCCAGCAGTCCTTCGAGGAATACGTCACCGACGCACAGAAACGCCTCAAGCTCAATCAACTCAAGCCCGGCGAAGACGTCCGCGTCGTGGATAACCGCATCCAGGTCTCCGGCCAGGTCGCCGTCATGGCCATCAACGGCCTCCTCACCAAGGTCATCTTCGACAAAAATCCCCAGCACGAGTTCTTCGTCGAGGAAAGCTTCCCGCTGGACTGGATGTATCCCCACCTCACCCCCTTCGGCATCATCATGAAAATCAACCGGCAGCCCCTCCCCGAGCTGACCGACGACATCGTCCGCCGCGACCACGAATTCTGGAGCAAATACTCCGAGCGCTTCATCGGCAACTGGATCAACTACAACACCCCCGTCTCCAACATCTGCGCCTTCGCCGAACGCACCTACCTCCGCCGCGACCTCAAGGACTTCAAGGGCGACCCCAAATTCGTCCGTGACGACGACGCTCAGAAGGCCTTTTCCAAACTCCGCAGCGCGATCGCCGGGGTGTACTCCTTCCGCATCAACGACGCCGGCAATCAGGGCAATGAAGCCGCGCGCAAAGGCGATGCCGCCCAGCAACAACGCTGGGGCGCCGTCCAGCAGCGCATGATCCGTGAAGCCGAATTCGCCTTCAAACAGGCCTTCGCCTTCTGTCCCTTCAGCCCCGAAGCCGTCTTCCGCTACATCAACCTCCTCAGCAGCCTGCAACGCTTTGACGACGCCTATCTCATCGCCAAAACCTTCAAGAAACTCGACCCCCACAACTCCGCCGCCGACGGTCTCCTCGAACAGCTCTCCAAGTTTCGCGGCAACTCCGCCCAGGTTAGCCAGGCCCAAAACCAGCTCGCCCAGGCCGAGGCCCAGTTCCGTTCCAACCCCGGCAACCCCGGCAACGCCCAACTCGGCTTCAGCCTGTTTAACGCCTACCTCCAATTGGGCAACACCAACCAGGCATTCGCCACCATTGATGCCATCGTCCAGCACTCCAACAGCACTCCCGACCTCATCCTCAACGCCGCCCAACTCCTCAACCAGTTCGGCCAACCCGCCCGCGCCCAGGCCGCTGTCCAGCGCGCCCTGCCCATGTTCGACCGCCTCCTGACCAATCCTGCCTCCGACCACAATGCCCTCGTCAATGCGGCCCAAGGCTATTCCATGGTCGGCAACCTCCCCAAAATGGAGGCCGCCATGACTCGCGTCGTGGCCCTCAATCCCGCCAATCCCGACAGCCACTACGATCTCGCCGCCATCCAGGCCGCCCTTGGCAAAAGCAACGAAGCCATTCAAGCCCTCACTCGCGCCCTCCCCCTCAGCGACCAGCGCCTCACCCAGCAAACCAACGTCCCCAACCTTCGCCAAAACGCCCCCAACGACCCCCGCTTCGCCCGCCTCCGCGCCATGCCCGCCTTCCAGCAACTCCTCAGCCCCGCCCCCATCCCGCCCGCGCCCGCCTCGACGCCCAAACCACCCGCCCCCGCTCCTCCGAAATAATCCGTCCAGCAAGCCGCTCCCCCGGCAACCCGCCCCGCCAACGCAGCCCCTTCGGATTCCGGGCCTGATCGAGTCCCCCGCCCCAGACCGGGACTTCGTCCCACCACCTCGTCCCCCAGCTTGACCGTTCATTCGTTCAAGCGACAACCCGGCATCATTTCCCACCAAGGATTCCCTTGATCCACCGCCCAAGTGATTCTCGCCAAATCAATCTTTCGCCCGTAACCTTCCCCCAACCAAGTCATCCAATGATTCCGCTCCCCCTGACTCAATATCTCGAACCGCCTCCCACCACGCCGGCCTGCTTATGACGCCCCCGGCCACAACGCCCCTCGCCGCCCCACCCAGCCAGTGGCCGGAAATCCAGGCCTGTCTCCGAACCGCCGCCCTGTGGTCCATCGGGGCGGGAGCCGCATTGCTCATTTTATCCGTGTTCGTGTTGGAACGGGCGTTTTTCCTCTCTCAATGGATCTTCCCGACCATGTACTTTTTGGCGTCAACGATGAACGGCGCCCCGCGGTGGCTGTCCGCTGTCGGCCCGTTCGCTTGGTACTATGCCGGCTGGTTCATCATCATCTGGGTGCTCCGTCATGGATCGGTCGCTTCCAAATTCGCGCTCGTCGGTTGTGCTGCCCTCGGGCTTGGCTCCATCTCATTCGAAAAACATCTGGCCAGCCAGGTGGACTGGACGGAGCGCCGCGTGGATGCTTCCCGCCCGGGATTCCAGCCCCGCCTCCTGATCCTGGCCGGAACCCTCCGGCAGGTTGATGGACCGAAGAACGCCGGCCGCTTCGAGATCCGCATCGCCGGCCCCGACTTCTACCAACTCAGCCAAACTTGGCCCGAAACTTGGAACTATTGGGGCGGTCGATACACCGAGACCGCCCGGGCCGGCTGGGATGGCTGGGGAGGCCGGGGTCCCCGCTACCGCCGCTGGGGGTCCGCAACATCCTGTGGCCCCCGCTCCGGACTCAACACCGGTCTGCAGCCGGTATTGATGCCCGGTCGCTCGCTCTGGTCCGGCACCAACTTCACCGGTGCCACCCACGAAGGCCAGAGCACCACATATTCCAAACCCGAGAACAACTTCAACTTCGCCAGCCGCCGCGAAGAATACCGACGGCTCGAACCAATCGGCCGATGGAAGATCCCGCGCGAAATTCTGTTCGAAGACGCCCGGCGCGGAAAATTCCTATACGAAATCCGCCGGATCGAACTCCTGCCGGTCCCTGATTACGCTTGGTTCGAGAGTTCCATCGAACACAGGCTCAAGGGGCGCCTTGAATGGGAGAAACGAAACGCCTCCCAGCACCAGCCCGCACCCCACCAGTCGCCCCCCAAAAAACTCTCAACCATCCCGCCCAACACCCCTGCGCCACCGCCAACGACAGCGCCCCTTACCGGTCCCGCTCCTCCGAAATAACCGCCATCGGAGCAGCCAGCCACGGCACACCGGAAAGGGACACTCCGCAACTCAGGCAAGTTCGCCCTTTTCCTCTGTGTTCATCGTGCCTCTGTGGTCCATCAAGACCCTCCGCACTGGATCGCGCCGCCCCCGCCGCTGACACCTTCGCCCGGCCACCACCAGGTCTTGGCCGAACCGATGCCATGGGAATAGGAGCGCGCGCGTCCCGCGTGCCGTCGTGGCCGTCCCGGCCACGACTTCGTTCCCCCCGCCAACCCGCGCCCCCTTCGGTGCCCGCCCCCGGCGATGGCGCATCCTACTCGCACCTCCCACGATAAATCTTTCGTCCTCCCCTCCCTCCCACCATCCCCCAAAAGAGAAACCCGGCGGAAAGTGAATTCCCGCCGGGTTCCGTTTTAAGAAGCGCTTTTGTACACGGCGTCTCCGCTTGGCGAAGAGTGAACCTGTTAATTCAGGAGTCGGTTTGCGCTACCTAACTTTGTCTTGATTCCGGCGTCACCCTGCCAAAAGCTCTCCCCACCCCGCAAGGACAAATCTATGAAAACCGACGCCATCGTTCCCGACCTCGAACTCGCCTTCGACGTCGGCCACAGCTCCATCGGCTGGGCCGTCCTGCAATCCCAGCCCCCTGCCCTGCTCGGTTGTGGCGCGGTGATTTTCCCGGCGGACGACTGTCTCGCGTCCGAACGGCGCGGCTTCCGCCGCCAGCGCCGGCACATCCGCGCCACCCGTTTGCGCATCGCCCGCCTGAAACGTCTGCTCGCGCACTTGGGCGCGCTTACCGCCGAACAGCTCAATGCCCCCGGCTGCGCTTGGCCTTGGCTGCTCGCCGCCCGAGTCTTGGCCGGCGGACAAACGCTGACATGGCCGGAATTGTGGGACGTGCTCCGCTGGTACGCCCACAATCGCGGCTATGACGGCAACAAGGGCTGGAGCCGACACGACGCCACCGCCAATGACGAAGACACCGAGAAGGAACAGAAAGCCCACGAACTCCTCGACGCCTTCCGCGCGAAGCACAACCGCGATGGCTCGATGGCCGAAGTCCTCTGTGACCGGCTGGGACTGGACCCGCTCGCCGCGGCCAAAGCCTCCACCATCCGCTTCCGCGACCTCGGCGCAGCCTTTCCCCGCGAGGGCGTCGAAGCCGAAGTCGAACGCATCCTCCGCACCCACGTCGGCGTGCTCCCCGGCGTGGACAACCACTTCATCACGGCCATCATGCGTGACCACACCACCATCAAGGGACCGGACTACCGGCTGCCCTCGCGCTACGGCCAGCGCGTCGGCTCCGCCCGGACTCCGGGCGGTTTGCTCTTCGGCCAGCTCGTCCCCCGCTTCGACAACCGCATCATCGCCACCTGCCCCGTCCAGTTCCAACGAGTCTATGATCGGGTATTTGCCGAGACGGGCGACGCCGCCAAGGCCGCGCACGAGGCCGATAAGCTCGCCAAAGTCCCCGGCATCGGCTGCGTCGAGTTCCACCGCTTCCGCTGGTCCATGCAGCTTGCCAACGTCACCATCGCCACGGGCGACGCGCGCAAAACCCGGCGCTTGACCAAAGTGGAACGCGCCGCGCTCAACACGCAGATGGAGCAGCAGGGCGCGCTCACGCCCGGCGAGTTCGGCGAATTCCCGGTGACCAGCAGCGTGCTCGGTTCGGCGAGTCTGTTGGCGATGCTCGGCATGAACTCGGCAGTCGTGCGTTTTGTGTCGGCGAGCGTTGGTATCGGCGACCTGGCACGTGCCCGGCTGATCTCGCAGCAGCTGCTCAAGAGCGCACC
>CAZUUP010000201.1:0-9366 GCA_964623105.1 uncultured Akkermansia sp. | reverse complement strand
CACCGCACTCCAAACGACTGCGGTCCGCGGGCGCGGGTGGCTTGGTCATGAACTTACCCGTGTGCATGGGTGGTCTTCCGTGGTTGCAAAGTTTTTCTCCGATCAGTCGGGAGACAGCCCGGTCAAATCCTCCACCCCCGCCAGCGCGGCGAGGGCTTGGGTGTAATGGCGGAGCAGCGGCTGGAGGGTAGCGAGTTCAGTGCGGAATTGCGCGCGCTGGGCGGGGTCGGTAAAGGCCCCGGCGAGGGAGAGCTTGTGCCAGCGGGCGGTGAAGGGGCGGATGATTTGGTTGAGGACGGGGATGGCGAGCTTGGCGAACTCGTTGCTGCCGGGGCCGTGTTTGCGGAGGATTTCGCGCGTGAGCGGAAAAAGGGTGTGGACACTCGCGAGGGCGGTCGCTTCGTCGCCGTCCGTGGCGGGGAGCGGCTGGGTGGTGATGCGGGTGAGGAGTTCGATGTACAGCTCCCACGCGGCGAGGCGGTCGGGTTCGGTGGGGGCGAATTCGGCTTCGAAAAAACCGATATTCAGTTTCAGACCGGACAAGCCCCATTGCCGCAGGAAATCTCCGCGTTTCATGGCCCGCAGGGTAGCGATCCGGCGGCAGTTGACAAGGCGGGAGAACTCGGTGCGAATCGGAGGCGCTGCCGGGCAAATCACGGGCATGGACGGCGGCCAGACAGATTTGCGTCCCCGGTTGGCTATGTTACGGTGCCGGAAACAGGACCGATGAGCCGGTCCGCGCCGGGCGGCCTGCGCGGTGACGGCGGAAAGGGCACTGCATTATGAAAAAACTGATTTTGACCGGACTGGCGATGCTGGCGGTTTTGCCGGCGCAGGCGCAATTGTCGGCGGATGCGTTTGGCAGCGCGGTGTGGGGCGGATTGCTCGGGGGCATCATCGGTCACAACAGCGGGCGACGCACGGCCGAGGGCGTCGCGATTGGCGCGGGCGCTGGCTTGTTGCTGGGCACCCTGGCCAACAGTTCGCGCAATGAGCCGGCGTATTATCCGGGCTACGGTCCGGCTCCGGCTTACGGTTACGGGAACGAATATTACAGCCGTCCCAACTACGTCGGCACGGGCGCGGTGCTGGGTGGCATTGCAGGAGCGGTGATCGGGCACAACACGGGCCGGAATGGCCTGGAAGGAGCCGCCATCGGCGCGGGTGCGGGCCTGTTGCTGGGCAGCGTGGCGGAACACGAGGCGCGGCGGCGCGAGGCCGCGCGGGCCTACGGCACCACGCCAGTGCAGCCGGCACCGGTCCAGCAGCCGTCCACGCCCTATTACTCGCAGGTGCCAAATGCGCCCACCGTCCCGAACGCGCCCGTCGTCCCGCCCGCCCCGCAGCAGACCACGGTGGTGAATCCGCACTCGAGCAGCCCGATGTCCCGCGCCAATTCGCTTTTCGGTCGTTGAATCTCCGTCGCGATCGCAGTATCCATCCCTCCGAAATTTATATATGAAACCTGCCCTCTCGAAACTGACCGTTCCCGTCACCACCCTTGCCCTGGCCGGTTTGCTGGCCGGTTGCGCCTCCCGCGGTGTGCGCAATCCCTCCGGCACGGCCGTGACCGAAATGCGCGCGGATGAACGCGGCTTCGTCGCCGGCACGGGCATCGAATCGCAGGATCTCGTCGCCGTGACCGACAAGATGGCGCGCAGCATCCTGAGCACGCCGGAGATTGCCAACGCCGCGGGCCGTCCCGTGATTGTGCTGGACCCGGTGATCAATGAGACGCGTTTCGCGGTGAACAAGGACATTTTCCTCACCCGCATCCGCACCGAGCTGAACAGCAAGGCCCGGGGCCGGGTGGTGTTCCTCGCCCGCAACCGCATGCCCGCCCTCGAACGCGAGCGGGATCTCAAGCAGTCCGGCGCCGTCACCAGCAGCAGCGATCCGCGCGCGGTCGAGTTCAAGGGCGCGGACTTTTTCCTGACCGGCAAACTCCAGGGCCTTTCGACCCGCAGCAACAAGGGAACCAGCGATTACATCCTCTACAGCTTCCAACTCATCGATGCCCGCACCAGCGTCATCGTCTGGGAGGACGCCTCGGAGATCAAGAAGCAGGGCCTCGAGGACGCCGCCTACCGGTAAGTCCGTGCCCGTCCGCGGCCCGACGCCGATGAACTTTCCGCGCACCTTCACCGTGCTGGCGTTTTGCGCGCTGCTGGCCGGCTGCTCGACAACCTCCTCGACCAAGGGCGGCGGCGGCATCACCCGCGACCGGGACAAGGTGCTCTCGCAATATCGCCGGGCCGCATCGGCGATGCGGGGGAACAACTTTGCGCAGGCCCGCAGCCTGCTGGACGACGCCATCCTCACCATCAGCGGCGTGCCCGCGAAGGATCCCGAGGCCCGCCGGGCGCGCGGCCTGTTCAACGAGGAGGCCAGCAAGGTCTATTTCGGCGAGCCGTACGAGCGGGTCATGGCCTACTTCTACCGCGGGGTGCTGTACTGGATGGACGGCGAGCCGGACAACGCCCGCGCCTGTTTCCGCAACGGGCAGTTTTTGGACAGCGACGCGCAGAGCCAGCAATACTCGGGGGATTACGCCCTGCTGGATTACCTGGACGGGCTGGCCGGTGTGAAGCTTGGCGGCGACGGCACCGACGCCTGGCAACGGGCCCGCGCGCATGCCCGGCATACCGTCCCGCAATCCTACGACCCGCAGGCCAACGTGCTTTTCTTCCTCCAGTTTGGCAACGGCCCGACCAAGTTTTCCGGCGGCCAATATGGCGAGGTGCTGGTGTACCGCGATGGCTATTCCGAGGTCCAGGCCGCACGCGTCACCATCGCGGGCACCGCGCACCGCGCGGAAATCTTTGACGACCTGACCTTTCAAGCCCACACCCGTGGCGGCCGCGTGATGGACAAGATTCTGGCGAACAAGGCGGCGTTCAAGGGCACCACCGATGCCCTCGGCGACGCTTCGCTGATGAGCGGATTGATCCTCACTCAAAGCCGCGACCGGACCGCGCGGCAGGCCGGCGCCGGCCTCGCCCTCTTCGGCGTCCTGAACAAGGTAGTCTCCGCCGCCACCACCCCCCGCGCCGACACGCGCTGCTGGGACAATCTCCCGCAGTTCCTCAGCTTTGCCGCCGTCAACGTCCCGCCCGGACGGCATCCCGCCACGGTCGAGTTCCTCGATGCCCGCGGAAACGCGATCCAGCGCCTGACACGCTCGATCACCGTGGAAGTGGCGCCCGGACGTGACACCGTCGTCTTTCTCAGCGATAAGTAATTCCAACCAAAAGCCTATGAAAAACCTCACCCTGTCTCTCTCCCTCCTGACCCTCGGACTCGCCTTTGGGGCCGGCTGCGGCGGCGGCGCCTACCTGCCGAAGAACACCACCAAGTACGACCTCGAGAACCGCGAGAAACTCGTGCTGCTCGATTCCCGCGTGCAGCGTTCCGTGACCTGCTCCGGCATTCAGGAACGCGTGCTCGACGACGGCCGGCTCGAAATCGCCGCCAACATCCGCAACCGCGAGGGTCGCCGCATCCAGGTGCAAATCGGCTGTGTTTTCAAGGACGCCAACGGCTTTCCCACCGGCGATGAATCGCCATTCCAAACGCTCATCCTGACCGAGAACGCGCAGGAAGCCGTCAAGTTCACCTCCCTCAACAACCAGGCCAAGAAATACACCATCCGCATCCGCGAGGCCCACTGAGCCGCCTACCCGCCGCCAAGCTGGTAGGTCCGGGGTGACGAGGCGAACGGGGCGCGGGACCGGCGAACCGCCGGACCAACCGGCTGCGGGACATGACTGCAAATCGCTCACCACGGCTTTCTGACCTTGGCCCCGTCCATCAACGGCCACTTCAACCCCAAACGCCCATGAAATCCCTCCTGCTCCCCGGCGTGCTTCTGGCTGCCACCCATCTCGTCGCCGGACCCCAACCGCCGCCGCCCAACACCTTCACCCCCGGTCCGCAGCCGCCGCCTCCGGTTACGCAAGTGGTGCCCCCGCCACCGGCGACGCGCCCGCTGTTTGTCTATGAACAACGGCCGTTTCACGCCTCCGCCAAGCTCGTCACCGCCGAACAGGCACAGGGAATTCTCGGCCAGTTCAAGGCCGCGCTGCCCAAGCTCGGCAACCCCCGCTTCGCCATCCAGGTTAACCGCGTGGTGCTCGACGATTCCGCCGCTGCCGCCGTCGGTGCAACCAACACCGCACAAGCCGCCGTGGCCCCGCAACCCGAATCGCGTCCGCCGACCCTCACCGACAAACTCACGTTCCGCGAGGTCGAGAAGCTTTTCGGCAGGCCCTTGCGCATCGCCGAGGCCGCGCTCTCCGACCTGCCCGAGAGCATGTTCACCGGCCTCGAGAAAACCAGTTCGCGCAATCCCCTCGACTGGATCAAGACCGATCGCGAAGCGTTGTCCCGGCTGTCCGATGTGGTCATCGAAGTCCTTATTTCCTCCCGTTCCGTCACGGTGCGCGAGGTGTCCGGCGACCGCGTGTACACGGTTCCCGACATCCAGGCCACAGCCATCCGCCTGCGGGATTCGCAAATCATCGGCCAGGCCAACGCCACCGATCTCCTCTCCCGCCAGCCCAGCCTGGGAGCCGCCGTCCGCGCCAACACCATCCAGGAATTCACCGAATCCGTCGCGCTCGTCCTGATGCAGGACATTGCGCTGAACGTGAAATAGCCCTCCCTGTCGGCCGCCTTCCCGACCGAACTGTCGGACCGCACCTGATACCATTTGCGATCGACGACCGGTAGCTTCGCCGATGAGCACCCGCTCCCGCCATTCGGGCACTCCTCCATTCAAAATGATGGAGCGGGATGGGGAGAGGAGGCGCCTCGACAGCTTTTACCGCGCTCCCCTTGGGAATCGGTAGGACACCGACCTCCGGATTCGGCCCCACTTTCCAGCGAACGCCCTTCAGCCCCGCCGCAGCACCACGATGTTTTCCCGCGGCTCTTCCGTGGGCGTATCGCCGTCATCCCACTTCACCGTGTAGCAATCACCCCGCCGGCCCGTCACCGTGCCCGGGAACATGCGTGCCTCCCCGCGCCAGCAGGCCAGCACCTCGCTGCCAGCGACAATTTCCTCGCTGGTGATGGCCAGCAATTCCGCCGCTCCCCGCACCGCCCGATCACCATCGTCGTAGAGCACGGTGACACTCTCCCCCGCCACCTTCTCGATCGTCGCGCCCCAGTACGAACCATCGCCCCACAATGCCGCCACGCGGCTCCCCGGACACAACCCCGTCGCCGCCTTCGATGCCGCGAATGCCACGACCCGATCCTTGGCCACGACCAGCGGCTCGTCCCCGTCATCCCACTGAACCGTCACCGTCTGGGCGGTCGTCGCTGTCACCACCCCCGTGAACATGGCCGCACCCCGCCACGCCGCCAGCACCCGCGTCCCCACCGCAATGGCCGCGTCCGCCGCCTCCGTCCGCAACAATTCCGCCGTGTTGACCACGCAGTGATCGCCATCTTCGAACAACACCTGCAACTTGCCGCCCTTGGCCGCCGTCACCTTCCCCAGATAAAAGTGCCCGTCGGACCACAACGCCGCCACCCGGTCGCCCACCGTCACGCCACCGGACATCCCGGCCGGGTCGCTCCCGCTACCTTCATGGATGGAAATCATGCGACGAAACTAACCACCAATAAAATTCCCGAAAGCCCAAACCCAGCCGCCGCACGAAGGTCCTTGTCCGAATCGAGCGTGCCCGGGAAGGGTTCAGCGAAAACGACCAAGGAGTGCTCCCACCGCCGCACCGCCCCCGCCGTCCGTCCCGACGCAACTGACGCTTGCGATGGCCCCGCCGCCTTCGGACTGCAATGCGTTCGATTTGCCGATTGACTCCGCCGCACCTTTGCCCGACATCGTCCCGGCAGCCAGACCGCAAACCAACCCAGCGCCCCATCGCCATGCCGGACCCCGCAACCCAGCACTATCAAGGCGAATCCGGACGCCAATATCACGAGGTCAAACGCGCCATCCCGCCCGCCACCTTCGACTGGGTCGCGCGCCTGCGCGCCCGCAAGCTTGCCCCCCACATCCAGCCCGACGACACCGTCCTCGAGTTCGGCGTCGGCCACGGCTGGAACCTCGCCGCACTCCCCTGCCGCCGCCGCCTCGGCTTCGACATCTCCGAACTCGTCGGCCCCGGACTTGCCGCCCACGGCATCGAATTCATCCGCGACACCCGCTCGCTTCCCGACGCCTCCGTCTCCGTCGTCCTCTGCCACCACGCCCTCGAACACACGCTCCAACCCGCCGCCGAACTCGCCGAAATGCGCCGCCTGCTGCCACCCGGCGGCCGCCTCATTCTCCACGTCCCCTACGAGAAAGAACGCCGCTTCCGCCATTTCAACCCCGCCGAACCCAACCACCATCTCTACGCCTGGAACGTCCAGACCCTCGGCAACCTCGTCACCGATTGCGGCTTCACCTTCATCTCCGGTCGCGTCGTGCGCTTCCGCTTTGACCGCTTCGCCGCCGTCTGGGCCCATCGCCTGCATCTCGGCGAAACCGGCTACCGCTGTCTCCGTGCCGTCCTCCTCACCATCGCCCCCGAATTCGAAATCTCCCTCCTCGCCCGCCGAGCCTGAACCCCTTCCCTCCCTCCCCCCTTCCCTCCGTCCCTCCGTCCCCCCCGTGCATCCCGAAGTTCCCAGCAGGCGAACGGCCGGCCGCGAGGCGAACCGCCTCCGCCGGCGCGCGGACGTCCCCGTCCGCTTTGGACGTGCGCAGGAAAGAGGCGGTGAAAGCGGCCAAGGCCCGGTGGAAGGCCCGCGGTCCAACCGCCCTGGCTGCCGGCATCGTCCCCTCTTCGTCTCTCAGTCCCTCCCTCTCTCCTTCCCTCCCTCTCTCCGTCTCTCCCTCACTCCGTCCCGCTTCGCCTCCCATTTGCCAATTGACGCCCCCCGCAGCGGTGGTGACCTTACCCGCCGCCTATGCCGAAAATCCAACGCGCCCTGCTCTCCGTCTCCGACAAAACCGGACTCGTCCCCTTTGCCCAGACCCTCGCCGCCGCCGGCATCGAACTCATCTCCACCGGCGGCACCGCCAAAACCCTCCGCGACGCCGGCCTCAAGGTCATGGACCTGAGCGACTACACCGGCTTTCCCGAGATGCTGGATGGCCGCGTCAAAACCCTCCATCCCAAGGTCCACGGCGGCCTCCTCTACCTCCGCGGCAACGCCGAACACGAAGCCACTGCCGCCAAACACTCCATCCCGCCCCTCGACCTCGTCGTCGTCAACCTCTACCCCTTCGAGCAGACCGTCGCCAAACCCAACGTCTCCCTCCACGACGCCATCGAGAACATCGACATCGGCGGACCCTCGATGCTCCGCAGCGCCGCCAAAAACCACGCCAGCGTCACCGTCGTCACCGACCCCGCCGACTACCCCGAAGTCGCCGCCCAAATCCAGGCCACCGGCGCGACCACCCTCGACCTCCGCTGCCGCCTCGCCGCCCGCGTCTTCGCCCGTACCGCCGCCTACGACGCTGCCATCGCCACCCATCTTGCCGCGGCCTTCGCGCCCGCCGGCACCGCCGCGCCCCTGCCGCCCTCGCTTTCCGTCAACGCTCCCCAGGCACAGACCCTCCGTTACGGAGAGAATCCCCACCAGCGTGCCGCCCTCTACGGACGCTTCCACGACTACTTCCACCAACTCCACGGCAAGGAACTTTCCTACAACAACATCCTTGACCTCACCGCCGCCGCCGCGCTCATCGCCGAATTCTCCGGCCAGCCGCCCACCCTCGCCATCCTCAAGCACACCAACCCCTGCGGCGTCGGCCAGGGCACCAGTCTGCGCGAAGCCTGGGACCGCGCCTTCGCCACCGACAAACAAGCTCCCTTCGGCGGTATCATCGCCGTCAATCAATCTCTCGACCTCGCCTGCGCCGAAGCCATCGCCGAGATCTTCAGCGAAGTCATCGTCGCCCCCTCTTTCCAACCCGACGCCCTCGCCCTGCTCCAGAAAAAGAAAAACCTCCGCCTCCTGCAAACCCGCAAAGACCCCGCCACCGCCGCCCCGTGGGACATCCGCAGCGTCGGCGCCGACTCGTTCCTCCTGCAAGAACGCGACCGCAGCATTGCCACCGCCGCCGACATCAAGGTCGTCACCCAACGCGTCCCCACCGAGGCCGAATTGCAGGCCATGCTCTTCGGCTGGCGCGTCGTCAAACACGTCAAATCCAACGCCATCGTGTACGCCGCCAGCGACCGCACCCTCGGCATCGGTGCCGGCCAGATGAGTCGCGTGGACTCCAGCCGCATTGCCGTCTGGAAAGCCGGCGAAGCGGGGCTTCAACTCCGCGGCAGCGTCGTGTGCAGCGATGCCTTCTTCCCCTTTCCCGACGGACTCATCGCCGCCGCCGAAGCCGGCGCCACCGCCGCCATTCAACCGGGCGGATCCATGCGCGACGCCGAAGTCATCGCCGCCGCCAATGAACGAAACCTCGCGATGGTCTTCACCGGCACCCGCCACTTCCGGCACTGAGCCCGCCCGGCCACCCGCAAATCAGCCCCCCTTTTTGCGCCTCTTTGCGTTCTTTGCGGCCATTCCCTTCCGCAAATCCCCGCTGTCGCAACGCCCGAAAAAGCTCCCCCGCCTACTCGCGGTACACCACCCGCCCGCAACGCCCTTTGGCCCCCGACACCGCCAGCGCATTCAAAGCCGCCGGATCGTAACTGACGATCGTGGTGGAATGGTAAACATTCTCGAGATACACCCCGCCTCCCGCCATCAACGCTCCCCGGAAATACTGGGTCTGCGCGTCCGTCTTGGTCTCAATTTCGATCAAATTCGGGCAATAAATGACGCCGCATACATTGACGTCGCCATGAATGTCCACCGACGTGGCGTTATACATGAGGGCCGGAAGATCATCTTCCGCCGTGAAATTGGCGAAGCCGGCCGGCACAATATTGACGTTCGCCGGACGCCGCGCCGGATTCGCAAACACCGGCGGATAGCCCGAGGTATACGTCGCCGGTTGGTTCGGCGAAACACCGCTGAGGTTGGCCGAATTGATATACAGGGGCGTGCTGATGACCAGCTTGTCCGTGGCGGCAAATTCCGAACTGAAGTTGAACAACAAGGTTCCGCGAATGTTGATCCCGCCAGGCAGGTTCGTCAGGCTGAGCGCGACCGGATCGGACTTCGAGACATCCACCGCAATCACACCTTCCAGCACCGCTCCGCCCGCGGCCGCGGCGATGAAGTCAACCAGGCTGGCGTAATGCGTCCCACAGGAGGTCGCCACGGCGATGAAGCGCTTGAAATCAAACCACTCGTCCGCCGCTCCGTTGGCCGAGTGGTCCGGATTCGGCGCCGCCGTGTGCTGGTAGCCCATCGCAAACGACGGCGGAACCCGCTGCCCCG
>CAZUUP010000200.1:0-9410 GCA_964623105.1 uncultured Akkermansia sp. | reverse complement strand
TCACCCTTTCCAACCGTTTCATGCGGCTGCAGCTTGACCTGGGCGCAAACCCCCTCGCGCCGACCATCCTGTGGCACAACGAACCCGACCGCGGCTACACGATGGTCACCATTTGCACGTGGGACCGCGGCGGTCTCTTCAGCAAGCTCGCCGGCTCCTTCACCGCCGCCGGCTTGAACATTCTCTCGGCGCAAGTTTTCACCCGCAATGACGGCATCATCCTCGACACCTTCTTCGTCACCGATGCCCGCACCGGCGGCCTGGCGAACAAGACCGAACGGGAAAAATTCGACGAACTCCTCGAAAAGGCCCTCACCGAAGGCGTGGATTTCTCGAAGCTGATCAACCGCCAGCTCGGCATGAACCCCCTTTATCAGGCTCTCGAGGGCGAATCGATCCCCCCCAGCGTCTCCGTGGACAACCAGGGATCGGCCGATTACACGGTCATCGACATCGAGACCGAGGACCGGCCCGGCGTGCTCTACGCCGTCTCCCACGCGCTGGCGGATCTCCGGCTGAACATCGCACTGGCCAAGATCTGCACGGAAAAAGGCGCGGTGATGGACACCTTCTACGTGACCGAAATCGAGGGGGAAAAGGTCCTTAAAGCAACGCGGCTCAAGAACGTGGAGGACAGAATCCGCGCCGCGCTCAAGAGCCTCGCGTAGCCGCGGGAACACCACCACCCACAGATGCGGAGCCGCCACGCTTCCGCCGAGACACCGCGTCCTCCCCAGCCCGCAGCCCGTTCACGCAATCCGCGCACCCGGCGGCAAATCCGGCAGCGGTTGGTGCGCCTCGATGATCGCCACCGCCGCGGCGTACTGCTCGGTGTGACTCAGGCTGAGCACAATCCGTCCGGCACCCCGCTCCAGCAACAGTTTTTGCCCGCCGTCGTGCAGGATCACATACGGCTCGCCCGAAGGACGCCGCCCGACTTCCATGTCATGCCAGCCCAGTTGCCCGCCAATGCCGGTGCCAAACGCCTTGGAAATGGCCTCTTTCGCGGCAAATCGCGCGGCAATGTGCGGCGCCGGATGCTTGTGCGAGAGGCAGTAAAAAATCTCCTCCGGCCGCAGGATGCGATTGAGGAAACGCTCGCCGAACTTCTCGTACGACGCCCGCACGCGGGAAACCTCGATGATGTCGATGCCAGTGCCCAGGATCATGATCGTATGCCGTCCGTCAGCCGCGGTACCCCGCCATCAAGTCCAGCATCTCCCGCACCGCCCCAGTCAGTCCAACCGTCAGGGCGCGACTTACGATGCTGTGACCGATGTTCAATTCCAGCAGATGCGGCACGCGGTGCAGCGTGCCGAGATTCTCATAATTCAAGCCATGGCCCGCATTGACCCGTAATCCGAGTTCATGCGCCTGGACTGCGGCCGCGATCAACCGTTGCACCTCGCGCTCCCGCGCCGCCGGGTCGGCGAAATGCTCCGCGAACGCGCCCGTGTGCAACTCGACAAATTGCGCGCCCGCCTGCGCCGCCGCCGCCACCTGCACCGGATCCGGGGCGATAAACAAGCTGACCTCGATCCCGGCATCTTTCATGCGCCGGCACGTGACTCCCAGTGCCGCCAGCTGCCCCGCCACATCCAACCCTCCCTCGGTCGTGACCTCCTCGCGTCGCTCCGGCACCAGACAGACGATGTCCGGCTTGAGCTGCAGGGCAATGTTGATGATCTCCGGCGCATTGGCCATCTCGAGGTTCAGCCGCGTCCGAATTTCCGCCCGCAAACGCGCCACATCCCGGTCCTGGATATGCCGCCGGTCCTCGCGCAGGTGCGCCGTGATGCCGTGCGCGCCCGCCGCCTCGCACTGCCGGGCGGCTGCCACGGGATCGGGCTCGCCCGCGCTTCGCCCGCGATACCGGGCTTCCCGGACCGTCGCCACGTGATCAATATTTACGCCCAGTTTCAGCATGGGATCCTACTTTTTGGGAGGGTTGGGATTGGTCAGGACCGGCAAATCGGGGAAGCCCGGCAACGGAATCTGCTTTGGTGGCACTGCCCCGCCCAGCGCGGGAAAACTCGCACTGTTGAACCAGCCAGCCAGCCGCACCAATTCCCAGCCGGTCAGTCCGAGGTGCGACTTGCGCACCGCCAAGAGTTCGTGCGGCCCCGCGATGGTGGCTTCAGTGATCGTGTTTCCCAGCAGCGGCGTGACCGCGTCCAGCCAGCCCTGCACCGCGTTGGTTCCCGGCAGCGCCGGCACCGGCGCAAGCATGCCCATGATGGCCTCCATCTGCCGCCACTGCGCCAACCGTCCCTCGGTGATTTCCCAATCGTAATAAACCAGGTTCGTCTGCGACGTAACCCGTGACAACAATTCCGGCGGCGGCGGATTCGTGTTCGGCAGCGTCGGCACCAGGCCCGCCATGGTGCCGGCGAGGAGAAAGTTCCCGCCCGGTTCGCTCGCGGCAGGGCGGATGAACGGCGCAAAAATCGGCAACCCCAGCCACACCGCGTCCACCCCGTTGGTGGCCACCCGGACCGCCCCCGCAAATTGCGGCGTAACATCGGCATTCAGCGTGGATTGCAGGCGCGGCAGGACCCGGCGCAACTGGTTCGTCGCGTCGGGCAACGGCATCGCGAGCAGGGATTTGAAAGGCACGTCGTTGTGCGCCCAGACGAAGAACTGATCGAGCGCAAACGGCAGCTCGAGTTTCTGGATCACCGGGTGCCGCCGCAGCCACGGCTCGATTCCCTGAACCGCTGTGAAGCTCAGCAGCGGATCCTGCAGGCTGTTGGTCGGGATGCGCCACGGCTGCCACGTCCACCGCACCGCTTCGGGAAAACGCAAACGCGCCTGCGTGCGCAAACTGTCGCCCTGCCCCGCCACGGTCAACGCCACCTTCGGAAAATCAATGTACTCGGCCTGCGGCCACCACTTCTTCAGCACCGGCATGTCCAGATCGAGTGCCAGCAGGTAATCCGCCGCCGGCAGTGGCCGCCCCGTCGCTTTCAACTGCGCCATAACCGCCAGCCACGGCCGGCCGTCCCTCTGGAAATTGAACACCGACCATTGCCCGACCCGCATGTACGTGTACAAGCCGGAACGATCCTTCCTCCCGGCCTGCCATCCGGTGAACGCCGACTGGTACGTCAGTTTCGTCGGAGCTTCGGTCCCCGCATGGGCGAGCAACTCCTTGTACTTCGCCTCCCAATTTGCCGCCGGAACATCCGCCAACTGGACCGCCACCAGCCATTCCTTGACCATGGCCCCCGCGACCCGGACCTCGATCAACGACTCATTTTGCAGCAGTTCCGGCAGCAGGGCCTGCATCGCCGCCCCCGGTGCCGCTCCCCCCGCCGGCCCGAGCATCGCCAGTTCCGCCAACGGGCCCGCGCACCGGGCCACCAACTCATCGCGCAGTCGGCCACTGGCCGGGAGCGCCAGCACCTGCCGCAGCTTCGCAGCGTTGGTCGTTGCGTTCAGTTGCGTCAGCCCGGCGAAATGCCAGCGGAAGGCCGGTTCGGGCATTGGTTGCGCGCGAGTCCCCGGCGCCGTGCCGCTGCAACCGCAGACAACCACCAACCCGAACCAGAGGAGAGTAAGTACCGGCCTGTTCATTGTGCGGCGAGTCATTGCCAAAGAAGCGCCCCTTTGGCAAACGCATTCCCCGGCCAGCGACTGCGGGCGCGCCGCCCGTACGCCGGGTTGCCGCCTGCCCGCCGCGCCTTTGCTTTGCCGGGCAAGCCGTTGTAATGTCCTCCGCAGTTTCGTTCCCTGCAGCCAAGCCGATGACCGCCCTGCGCTCCAAATCTTTTGATCCCTCGCGCGAACGCCCGAGCGGCCGCCGACGTTTCCTCAAAGCCTGCCTGCTCGGCGCGCCCGTCGTCGCGGCCGCCGCCGACGCCTTCTGCGTCGAGCCGGGCTGGCTCGGCGTCCGGCACGTCAAGGCGACCGCCGGCACGCCCACCCACCGTATCGTGCAGTTCTCCGACGTCCACTTCCGGGGCGACTCCGCCTATTTCAAGGAGGTGATCGCCACCGTGAACTCGCTCAAGGCCGACCTCATCTGCTTCACCGGCGACATCGTCGAACAAAATCAATACCTCGACGAGGCGCTCGAAATCATGTCCGGCGTCAACGCCCCCATGTACGGCGTCCCGGGCAACTGGGAATACTGGTCCATGCCCGGCGGCCGCAAAGGCACCATGAACGCCCCCGACCAGGTCAAAGACACCGAGGGCATCGCGCACAAATACTTCGAGCCCATCCGCAAGACTTTCGCCGCCACCGGCGGACGCTGGATCGAAGACGGCGACACCTTGAGCAAGGATGGCCGGATCAACATCCTTGGCGCCACCGGCATGAAGATTCCCGACCTCAAGCCGAAACCCGGCCTGAAGAACCTCTTTCTCATGCACTATCCGGCCTGGTCCCGCTACTGGCTGCCGCCCATGAAATTTGACCTTACCTTGTCCGGCCATTCCCACGGCGGCCAGGTGCGCCTGCCCCTGCTCGGTGCCTTGATGGTTCCCGACCTGGTCGATGAATACTCCCACGGACTCTTCGACACCAAGTTCGGCCCGCTCTACGTCAACGCCGGCATCGGTTACTCCCAAATCAATGTCCGCTTCCTCTGCCGCCCGGAAATCACCGTGATCGAATTCTAGGACGGCACGCCCGCCCGGCGCCCCCAGCAGCGCGCGCCCCCCAACTCACTTCACCCCGGCCAGCGTCCGCACATCCACCGCATCCATTCCCGCCGCGCGAATTGCCTCCATGCCCAGATCGGTGTCTTCGAAGGCCCGGCAAAATTCCGCCGCCACCCCCACCCGCCGCGCCGCCTCCAGAAAAATATCCGGCGCCGGCTTCTGGCGGACGATGTCCTCGTTTGTCACCACCGCGTCAAACCACCCACGGATACCCAGATGGTTCAGCACTTCCTCGATGGCACGCCGGCTCCCACCCGACGCCACCGCCAGCGGCACCCGGCCGCGATGCTCCCGGGCAATTTCCACCACCGGACGAATCGGCCCGACCTGCGGCATCAGCGGCAGATAGGCGGCTTCCTTCTCCTTCGAGACCGCCAGCGGATCAATCGCCAACCCCTGCTCGGCGACCAGCATCCGGAGAATGTCCCGCGAGGGCACGCCTCCCAGCGAATAAAAGCGCTCCTCCGTGAAGTGAATCCCGTGCCGCGTGGTGACGACCTGCCACGCACGCCAGTGCAATGGCATGGTGTCAGCGAGAGTTCCGTCACAATCAAAAATCAGCGCGCGTGGAGTCATGGAATCGGGGTGTTGAGGAGAAACTTCGGACCGGCCGGCCGCCCACTTGCTGCAACGCGGGAGCGCGCTCCGGTCATCATAGTTGCAACGCCGCCAACCGGCGGTTCATGTCATCGGCAATGAGCGGCGTGATCAGGCCGTCGAGGTCGCCGTCGATGACGTTGGAAAGGTTGTAGAGCGTGAGTTCGATGCGGTGGTCGGTCACGCGGTTCTGCGGGAAATTGTACGTCCGGATCTTTTCACTGCGCTCCCCCGTGCCCACCTGCTGGCTCCGTTGCGCGTCATACTTCGACTTTTCCTCCGCCACCTTGCGGTCCAGCAGACGCGTCCGCAGCACGGTCATCGCCTTCGCCTTGTTCTTGATCTGCGAACGTTCGTCCTGGCAACGCACCTCGACACCCGTGGGCTTGTGCAAGATGCGCACCGCCGAGTCCGTCGTGTTCACCCCCTGTCCGCCGTGCCCCGACGCGCGACAGACATTGATCACCAGGTCTTCCGGCCGGATCTCCACATCCACCTCCTCTGCCTCCGGCAACACCGCCACCGTCACGGTGCTGGTGTGGACCCGTCCCTGCGCCTCCGTTGCCGGCACCCGCTGCACCCGATGCACACCGCTCTCGTACTTGAGCCGCTTATACACATCCTGCCCGATCACGCTGAAAATGATCTCCTTGAACCCGCCCAGATCCGACGGGCTGCAATCCATCGTCTCCACCTTCCAGCCCAGCGCATCCGTGTAGCGCATGTACATCCGGTACAAATCCGCCGCGAACAGCGCGGATTCCGAACCCCCTGCCCCGGCGCGGATTTCGATGATGGTGTTGCGGGAATCCACCGGATCGGGCGGCACCAGGCCCAGTTGCACCTCGCGCCCCAGGCGCTGTTCCTCCGGTTCAAGCCGGGCGATTTCCTCGCGTGCCATGCCGGCCAGCTCCGAATCCGGCGCCTCGGCCGCCAGCAGCGCCCGGTTTTCGGCCAGATCACCGCTGACCTTCAAAAACGCCTGCCCCGTGTTTACCAACCCCTTCAGGCGCGCGTGTTCCCGCGCCAGCTCCTGCGCCCGCTGCGGATTGTCAAACACCTTCGGGTCGCTCAGCGCGCTCTCCACCTCGGAAAGCCGGCGGGCAAACTTCTCAATGTAAGGGCGAAGATTCATGCTCCCGGACGCCGCAACGGCGCGCTCGCAAGAGACTGCCGGATCAAACACTCCCGGACCATTCCACCAACCCGCCGCACCGTGCGTCCCCGGTCATCCGGGGCACCCGCCCGCGGCGGAGCTGACAAAAAGAAACCGCCCGCCTGCCGGTTTCCCGGCGGACGGGCGGTGGTCGAGAGCAGGCTATTTCCGCTTTTTCTTGCTGGCGGCAGCCTCGGCGACGGCCGCCTGGGCGGCCTGCGTCTTGGCCATGCGCTGCTGGAACTTGTCCACGCGCCCGGCGGTATCCACAAACTTCTGCTGGCCCGTGTAAAACGGATGGCAGGCGTTGCAAATACCGATCACCAAATTCTTTCTCGTGGAGCGGGTCTTGATCGAATTGCCGCAGGCGCATCGAATTTCCGCATCCTCATACTTAGGATGAATATCAGCTTTCATAACAAGGGAGCGAGACCGTACCAATCGCCCAACGGATGACAAGCGGCTTTTTGAGAAATGTAACACTTCCCCCCAAGCCCACCCCGTCACCGCGAATCGTGCGCAACGAGGTCCGCCCGCCACGCGCCTCCGTCTTCCCGGTTGCGCCTCACCCTTTGGGCACATCCGCCGCCGCCCCCGATCGCCGCTGCGGCAGAATCGCACACGCCTCCTTGCACCCGAACACCCGGCTCAGGATGTAGCGGTTCCGGCTGATCCACTGATAAACCCATTCCGCGACCACAATCACCCCCGGAATCCACAGCACCAACGCCAGCGGCACCAGCAACGGCATGCGCATGCCAACGAACCGCACACACCGCGCCCCCCGGTAGATGCGCCCATCCCGGGCAACGCAGTGAATGGCCGCCTGCAGGGCCTCCTCCGTCAACGTCGGCGCCAGCAGCGGCCTGCGCGGATCCCCGATGGGCACAAGCGTCACCACCTCGCACCAGTCCAGCCACGTCAGCACCTTCATCTGAAAGGTGCAGAGCGCGCACTCCCCGTCGTACAGCACCACATGGGTCGGCTTCTCAGACATGGCCTTGATTTCCATTCACGCGGAACCGTACGGGGCAACTCCCTTCGCGTCAAACCCCGCCACGTCGCCGCATCGCACGACCTGTCACGACCGACCCGCACCGCCCAACCGAAGCCCCGGGACAACCGCCGGCAGTTCAGCCCCCAACCCTTCCCTCTCCAGTCCGCTTTCTTCGCGAAAAAATTGCCATCCCCGCTTGCAGACGCCACCGCTCTGCGTTATCTGCCTCCCGTCCATGAAACCAAACCCCGGACTGGATGCCATTTCGTTCGACGTGGGCGGCACGCTGATCGAGCCGCGCCCGTCGGTCGGGCACATCTACGCCGAGGTGGCCGCCCGGCACGGCTTCCGCGGCATCGACCCGGGCACCTTGAATCAAAGGTTCCGTGACGCCTGGCGGCACAAGGTGGACTTTGACTATTCCCAAGACTCCTGGTTCACGCTTGTCCGCCAGACCTTTGGCGACCGCAACCGCGAACTGCCCGCCGAATTTTTCCCCGCCGTTTACCACCGCTTCACCGAACCCGATGTCTGGCATGTCTTCCCCGACGTCATCCCCACTCTCGACACCCTCGCCACCCACGGCATCAAGCTCGCCATCGTCTCCAACTGGGACGCCCGGCTCCGCCCATTGCTCAACAACCTGCGCCTCCACAGCTTCTTCGACGCCATCCTCATTTCCTGCGAGGCCAAATTCGCCAAACCCTCCCCCGTAATCTTCGAACTGCTCGAACGCCGCCTCGCCCTCCCGCTCCACCGCATGCTCCATGTGGGTGACCACCCCGAGGAAGATGTCGCCGGTGCCCGTGCCGCCGGCCTGCAGGCCCGGCTCATTCAACGCGACGCCACTCCCGTGCCCGGCGAAGGCCTCGCGTCTCTCATCGAAATTCCCGCCCTCCTCGGTCTCTGAACCCCGCGCCACCACCCGGTTTCCTCTCAGGGCACCGCTCGCAAGGAAACCGCCACGCTTCCCAATAAGTGACCATTACCCGCGGGGAAGTGTCGCTTATACTTGCAGCCAGTACATTGACGTTTCCTCACCTCGCGGCCAAACATTCGCACCGTGAGCAACGGAATTTCCACCTCGCCCCAGCCCCAGCGGCCCCTCCCGGACGCGCTGCCAGCCGACCTCCCGAACCCGGCCCGCCGTCCCTCCTCGGGATCGTTTGCTCCTGCTTGCAACCCGGTCGCCACGCGCCAATTTCCATGAAACTCCTCGCCGGACTTTTCAACTCCTCCCTCGGGAAGAAGCTCATCATGGCGCTCACCGGAGCCGCCTTGCTCCTGTTCGTCGTCGGCCATCTGGCCGGCAACTTGCAGGTCTTCTTCGGGCCCGAAGTGCTCAACGCCTACGGACACTTCCTCCAGAGCAACGTCGAAATCATCTGGCCCGCCCGCCTCGGCCTGCTCCTCACCGTCGCCTTGCACATCTGGTCGGCGGTGCGCCTCACCGCGGAGAATCGCGCCGCCCGCCCCGTCCCCTACGCGGGCAACCCCGCCCCCGCCGCCGCGACCTACGCCTCCCGCACCATGTTCATGAGCGGGCTGATCATCGCCTCCTTCATCGTTTACCACCTGCTCCACTTCACCCTGAAAACCCCGCAGATCAACTTCACCGGCCAGGATTTCCACAAGCTGAGCTACACGCTGGCCAACGGCACCGAATGTCACGACGTGTACGCCATGATGGTCGCGGGCTTCCGCCAACCGCTCGTCTCCAGCTTCTACCTGCTCGCCATGTTCCTCCTCTGCGTCCACCTCAGCCACGGCTTGCAAGCAGCCTTCCACTCGCTCGGCCTCAAAAACCGCGCCTGGGCGCCCGCCCTCACCGCCTTCGGCTACGTCGTCGCCGGTGCGATTTTCCTCGGCTACGCCTCCATTCCACTGGCCGTTATGACCGGCATCGTGCGCTGAACCCGTGATGCCCTGAACGCTTTCCGCGCCTGACCAATCCCATGAAACTCGACGCCAAAATTCCCGCCGGTCCGCTGGC
>CAZUUP010000199.1:0-9495 GCA_964623105.1 uncultured Akkermansia sp. | reverse complement strand
GGCGGATTTCAATGCGGTCGATGCGGGTGGGGGCCTGGCTGTAGGCCGGGGGAACCCAGTAAACGAGGAGGGCGACGAGGAGGCTGTAGCGGCGGATGAGGGATTTCATGCGGTAATTAATCAATTTGGGACGTCGTTGGCGCTGACCTTGGCAGCGTTTTCAAATCTTGTGAAGCCTTTCAGGAAGACGAGGGGGACCTCGCCGGTGGGGCCGTTACGTTGTTTGGCGATGAGGAGGCCGACGGGGACAGCGTCGGTGGGCAGTTCTTCGCGGGGGGCGCCGTCTTCGTCTTCGCCGGAGCTGGGGCGGTAGAGGAGGGCGACGACGTCAGCGTCCTGTTCGATGGAGCCGGATTCGCGGAGGTCGGAGAGACGGGGTTTGCGGTTTTTTTCGCGCTCCATCTCGCGGTTGAGCTGGCTGAGGACGATGACGGGGACTTTGAGTTCCTTGGCGAGGGCTTTTACGCCGTTGGAGATGTCGGCGATTTCCTGCTGGCGGTTTTCGACTTTGCGGCCGGTGGAGTGGAGGAGCTGGAGGTAGTCGATGACGAAGAGTTTGACGCCGTATTGCTGGTGCATGCGGCGGGCTTTGGCGCGGAGCTGGAGGATGGAAAGGCCGGCGGTGTCGTCGATGAAGAGCGGTGCGCCAGCCATCTTGCCGGCGGCGCCGGTGAGACGGGGGAAGTCGCGTTCGGCGAGGAAGCCGTCGCGGATGCTCTGGAGGTTGACGCGGGCGCGGGAGCAGAGCATGCGCAGGACGAGGGATTCGGCGGTCATTTCGAGGCTGAAGACGCCGACGGGCAGTTTTTCCTCGAGGACGACGTGTTCGACGATGTTCATGGCCAGCGAGGTCTTGCCCATGCTGGGGCGGGCGGCGAGGACGATCATTTCGCCGCCGTGCATGCCGCTGGTCATTTTGTCGAGGTCGGGGAAGCCGGTGGGGATGCCGGTGAGCATGCCCTGGCCCTGGTGGTATTTCTCGATGGTGCCGATGGCGTCGTGGACGAGGGACTTCATCGAGCGGCTGGTTTTCTCGATGCGTTCTTCGCTGATGCGCAGGACGTCGCGTTCGACTTCGTCGAGCAGGGAATCGAGTTCGCCCTCGTAATCGTAGGCCCGCCCGACGGCTTCGGTGCAGGTGACGATCATTTTGCGGAGGAGCTGCTTTTCGCGAACGATGTCGAGGTAGTAGCTGAGGTTGGCGGCGGAGGGGACGCCGTCCTGGAGGGCGCCGAGGTATTCGACGCCGCCGATGGAGTCCAACTGGTTGCGGTCCTTGAGTTTTTGCTGGACGGTGATGAGGTCGATGGGGTCCTTGGCGTCGTACATTTCGACGAGGACATCGAAGATGGTCTGGTGGCGCAGGTCGTAGAAGACGCCTTCGGCGCGGGGGAGTTTCTCGAGGCAGACGCCGAGGCTGTCGTTGGGCGAGAGGAGCGCGCAGCCGAGGACGCCTTGCTCGGCTTCGACGGAATGCGGGGGCAGGCGGTCAACGCGGATGACGTCTGCGCCAGCGGGTTTGCGGCCCTTACCTCGCTTGGAGGCGGGCGGGCGGGCGCTGTCGGCGTCGTCCACGGAGTCAATCATCGCGGGAAGGAGACCTGAAATCGGGCGGCGAAGCAACGCTGAGTTCCAGCAATCCATTCACAAGTTATTCACAGGTGGGGAATCTTACCATGAGTTGGGCGGTTTGGGTGGGGATTGTTGGGAAAATCCGGGTAGGCGGGTCGGGGAGCGGGTTGCTTGGAGGTGGGTGGGTGAATTTGGGTTTGTGAAGAACTCGGGGGGAATGTCCGGGGTGTGCGATGCCGATTGGGCGGAGGAAGTCCATTTCGCCCCTTTAGATCAAGGGGCGTTGGGCAGCCTCGCGATGAGTTGAGAGTCGGTGGGCGGAGGGTTAATTTGATTATAATATATTGATGGTAAATGAGTTGTGTATTTGTGTAAGGATGGTTTTAGTTGGGCTATTAATTTTTTTCTTGGGATTTGGCGAGATTACGCTGTCCACTTCATCCCTGCGGTCTTGGGAAGGAACGACCCGGTCCGAGGAGGCAATGGGGGCGCTTTGGCGGGAAAGGAAGGCGGTTGCCGAACTTTAACGTAAAATTTCAAATTGCCGGGTGCGAAGCTTCCGAGTTGGCGGAATTGGGTGGCGGAGGGCGCGGCAGGAAGTGAAAAAAATCAAGGGGTGACTTATGCACAGGGCAGCAGGGGGTGGTGACGGAGGCGGTGTGGGAGGGGGGAATCGGGCGGGGAACAGGGTGCGGAACGTCGATTGCGCTTTGAGGGTGGGTCGCTAGGATGGGCGGCGGATGGCGATGGCGGACGACGAGTATTATTTGCTGGCCGGGGAGGAAACCCGCGGTCCGTTCGGGCTTGGTCAGTTGCAGGAGCAGTGGCATGCGGGGCAGTTGCCGTTGGATGCGCTGTTCATCCGGAAGGGTTCACCGGAGGCGAGACCGGTGAATGAAATTCTGGAGCGAATTATCGCGTATCGTCCCGCGGAGGAGCCGGTGGCGGAAGTGGTGAAGGAAGTTGCCCCGGTTGGGAAGGCGGCGGTGGCGGATACGGCGGGGCAGCCGAATTACCGGTTGCGGATTGGGCTGGGGCTGGTGGGGTTTGTGGTGTTGGGGTGGCTCTTGAATCCGGCGCGGCCGAAGAAGCCGCCGGAGCAGGTGTTGCATGGCCGGGTGGAGGTGTCGCGGGTGGAGTTGCGAATCGAGAATTTGAATTTGTTCGACTGGACGAATGTGGTGGTGCGGTTGGAAGGGAACGCGCCGGAGGCAATGGCGGCACGGGTGGGGCGGGTGGGGGCGGGGGAAACGGTGAAGGTGCCGTTGACGAATTTCGGCGATGGCCGGGGGCAGCGGTTTGAGCCGTGGAAGGCGGTGGTGTCCGAGGTGTGGATCGGGGGGGACAGCTATGAGTTTCGGAAATTTCCGCTGGAGATGAAATGATGCCGGGCGGCGGCGACGCGTGGGTCGGGAGGCGGGCAGGGTGTGGGGGCGGAGAAAAGGATGGAGCGGGGCTTGAGCGTTTCCATCAATTTCGTAGCGATTAGAACGCACACCAACCCCTCACCCGGCCTTCGGCCACCCTCTCCCCAGCAGATCGGGAGAGGGGCGAGGTGAGGGGCGACAGTTGCCAGCAACGCTCCATAATTCATGCAAACGCGCTAGAGTTCGTCCCAAGAGGTGGCAACGAAGCCGCGGCCGAGGTTGAGGCGGCCGACGTTTTCATCGTAGTGGAACTGGAAGTGGCCGTTGATGCGGGCGGTGTTGGAGACGGAGGCGCCGATGATGTCTTCGGTGGTGCTGCCGCCGCCGTTCATGGTGAAGTCGGCGGTCGGGGCGTAGATGATGCCGCTGAAGGTGCCGTTGCCGCTGACGGTGAGTTCGGTGTTGGTGGGCAGGCCCCAGAAGAAGAAGTTGGTCGAGCTGCCACCTTTGTTGACGAGGCCGTTGCCGCCGATTTTGGCGGAGGCGCCCTTCATGTAGATTTGGAGCGAGCCGCCGGGATCGATCTGGATTTTTTTCTGGCCGGTGAGGGAGATGTTGCCGTCGATGAGGATGGTGGCGTTGACGTTGGATTTGACCCAAAGGCTGCCGGTGAGGCTGGGGATTTGGTAGTTGCCGCTGCTGCTGGCGACGTACTGGTAGGTGGCGTCGCCGCCCATGGGTGAGCCGACGGCGAAGGGGGCGGTGACGTCGGGGAAAGCGACGTTCATATCGTCCTTGGAGGCGCCGGGTTGGATGCCGGTCTTGGTGGGGTCGGCCATCCAGGCGAGGTCGCCGACTTTGCCGCCGGGGCCGATGCCGATGGAGCCGCCGGGGCCGGTGGCGAGGTTGCCGTAGATGGAGCTGTTGCCGGTGAGGACGACGTTGACGAGGCCGGCGTTGCTCGCGACGCTACCGTTGGCCTTGCGTTTGGTGGCGGTGTAGGTGCGGTTGGTGCTGTAGAGGGGGTCGGCGGAATCGAAGCTGTCCACGAGTCCGTTGCCGTTGAAGGTGATCTGGCCGCGGGTGAGCATGCCTTTGGAAAAGAGGCTGTTGGCCTGGGTGCGGACGCGGACGGTGCGATCGACGTAGGCGCCGGATTTGAGGGGAACGGGGGCGAAGCCTCGGGAGTAGATGACGGGTGGGTTGACGTTGGAGATCGTGACGTAGGCCCAGCCGTCGCCGACGGAGCGAAATTTGTAGAATCCGTCGGGGGAAAGGGTCCAGCCATCGACGGCGAGATTGGTGCCGTTTTGGTAGAGGTGGGCGAGGGCTTCCTCGACGCCGAACTCGATGATGGGGACGGCGGAGTTCCAGGACTGGGAGCGGGCGACGGAGGTATTCTGGGCGCTGACGAGGTCGAGGTAGGCCGCGAGGGTGATGCCCATGATGGCGACGGAACAGAGGCAGGTGCCGAGGACGCTGCCGGATTCATGGGAGAGTCGGATTTTCATGGCTGCTACTGTTTGCGGAGGACGATTTTGGCGGACTGAACGCTCTCCGTGTTGACGGCCTGGCCGAGGATTTTGCGGGAGCAGGTCCAGGTGAGCTGGACGAGTTTGGCGGTGGCGGTGGAGGCGGTGGGATAGACGTCGTAGGTGCCGCCGATGGGATTGCGTTGGTAGATCGAGAAGGTGAGATTCTCGCATTCTTTGAGAAGAACGTCGGACTGGGCGCCGAAGGAGCGGGTGAGTTTCTTGAGTTCGGGGTCGTAGGAGTAGGTGAGGGTGCCGCCGTTGTAGGCGAAGGAGACTTCGTTGGTGCGGAAGGCGGTGAGCGAGTTGGCCTGGCGGATTTCCATGGTCATGCGGTCAAGGGCGCGGCGGCTCGACTGGTCGAGATCGACGTAGTTGGAGAGGGCGGCGAGGCTGCGGGAGCCGTGGAAGATGACGATGGCGAGGGCGGCGAGGAGAATGCCGCCGGTGCCGGTGGCGATGAGGAGTTCGATGAGGGTGAACCCCGCGCGGCGCCGGTTAGTAAACGTAGTTTTGCAGTCCATAGCGGGAGACGGCGGTTTGCATCTGGCGGGTGCGCTGGGCGGAGCCGGAGGTCCAGCGGATCTCGACGGTGACGAGGCGGAGGTTGGTGGCGTAGCTTTCGGTGCCGGTGTAGTTGGAGACGGTGAGGGAGCCGGTGTAGAAGATGCCGGTGTTGGTGCCGCCGCCGGGTTGATAAGGAGCGGTGAAGGTGGTGGGGAGGAAGCCGTTGGAGTTGATTTGTTCCCAGCTGTAGAGGCGAAGCGTTTCGAGCTTTTCCTGGAGGACCTGGGTGGCGCGAAGGTTTTCGCGGGCGACGCCGATGACGGCGAAGCCGGTGCCGAGGCCGGTGTAAACGGAGAGGAACAGGACGCCGACGAGGCCGAGGGCGGCCATGACTTCGATGAGGGAGAAGGCGGCGGTGGAGCGGGGGTTCGCCGGGTTGGATGTGCTGCGGGTCTTCATTTTCGATCTCCGGGCTTTTGCAATAGCAGGATGCTTGCCGCCCGGCGGTCCGGGGGTTTCGGCAGGTGACAGCGATTGAGGTAGGGTATCGGCAGATGGGCGGAGGTATTGAGGTGCAAGCGGTTGGGAACGGAAGAGGGGAGGGTGGTCGGAGGGGAAGTGGGTTGGGGCGGGGATGGAAGTGTCTGAAAATGGGACAGGGGTGAGTGTGGGGTATGGCTTTTGAGCCGGGGGTGAGCTGGGTGGGTGTCGTGGCGGATCGGGAAGGGTTGTGATGGGAATTCGCAACAGGGGAATAGGGGCTTTTCCCGTGGGGGAATTTGGTGTCAAATGTCGGAATGAGAATTCGGGTGGGGTTGATTATGGCGGTGTTGGGGTGGGTGGCCGCGACGGAGTTGCGGGGGGCGCTGCCGGTGGCGCCGTCGGGTTTGACGGCGACGGTGACGGGGGTGGGAAGGGTGCGGTTGGACTGGGTGGATAACTCGGGGGATGAACTGGGTTTTGAGGTTTATTACCGGATTGGCGGGGTGGGGAATTTTGCGCCGCTGGCATTCTTGGCGGCGAATGTGACGACGGTGTCCTTGACGGGAGCGCCATCGGGGACGGGGTTTCAGTTTGTGGTGGTGGCGAATTACGCGGAGGGGACGGCGCAGTCGGCGGTGCTGGCGGTGACGACGCCGGGGATCACGAGTCCCGGGTATGAACCGGCGGTGGTGGGGGCCGGGTTTGATTACTTGGTGAGCGCGGCGATTGATGGCGGGGCGGCGGAGGCGTTGAGTGTGGCGGGGAGATTGCCGGCGGGGCTGGTTTTTGATGCGGGGACGGGGCGGATCACGGGTGTGCCGGGAGAGGCGGGGGTGTTCGCGGTGACGCTGACGGCGCGGTATGCGGCGTGGGGGGAATTGTCGAAGGGGTTGACGCTGCGGGTGATTCACGGTCCGGGAGCGCCGGTGGTGCGGGAGGTGATTCCCGGGCAGGTGCTGACGGTGGGAGGGGCGCCGGGGACGCTGGAGTTGAATCGGTATTTTGCGGATCGTGATACGGAGCAGGCGGTGCGGGTGGCGACGACGAGGGGGGATTTTGACGTGGCTTTGTATGCGACGGCGACGCCGCTGACGGTGGCGAATTTCCTGGGTTATGTGGACCGGGGAGATTACGGGGAGACGTTGGTGCATCGGGCGATTGCGGGGTTCATTGTGCAGGGGGGCGGGTTTCGGGCGGCGCCGCCGGGTTTGACGGCGATTGCGACGGCGCCGAGTCCGCTGAATGAACCGGGGGTGGCGAATGTGCGGGGGACGATTGCGATGGCGAAGTTGGCGGGGAATCCGAACAGCGCCACGTCGCAGTGGTTTGTGAGCGTGGCGGACAACCGGATGAACTTGGATTACCAGAACGGGGGGTTCACGGCGTTTGGGCGGGTGTGTGGGGCGGGGATGGGGGTGGTGGATGCGCTGGCGGGATTGCCGACGGGGAGTTATCAGGTGTCGTTGAACGGGCTGGAGGCGCGGTTGGATGGCGTGCCGGTGGATGGGGCGGGGGCGGTGCCGACGGCATTGGATTTTTCGCGGTTGGTGCGGGTGATGTCGGTCAGGCGGATTGAGCCGTTGAGTTATCGGCTGACGGGGAATGTCGGGGGGGCGGTGGCGGCGGTGGTGCAGGGGACGAACCTGGTTTTGACAGCGACGAATCTGTTGGGGGGAACGAATCAGGTGACGGTGGTGGCGACGGATTTGGATGGGAATTCGGTGACGCAGTCGTTTGCGGTGGTGGTGGGGTCGGCTTATGGGGATTGGGCGGCGGCGGGTAGATTGGCGGGGCGAGGGGCGATGCCGGGGGTGGATGGGGACGGGGATGGGTTGGCGAATGCGGTGGAGTTTGCGTTGATGGGGTCGGCGGGGATGGCGGATGCGGCGATGGTGTTGCCGCGCGGATTGCCGGTGGTGCTGGCGGGTGAGCGGTATGGGGCGGTGCGGTTCAAGTTGCGCAAGGAGTTGGCGGGGTTGGTGGTCAGGTTGGAGGCAGCCGGGGTGGTGTTGGGGGCGTCGTGGGACGTTGTGTGGACGAGTGATGATTTGGCGGGGGCGCAGGTGGTTGAGCGGGTGGATTCTGGGGATCATTGGGCGGTGACGGTGCGGGACGCGCAGGCGTTGGGCGGGGGCGGTGCGCGGCGGTTTCTGCGATTGGTGGTGGGAACGCGGTGATTAGCGGGGGGAATTCTGGCGTCAGCAGGCGGTGAATCTTTCGGTGGGAAATCTGGATTCGGTGGCGGGCTTGGTGGCGAGCATCACTGCCGCCGGGGTGGTGACGGATTGGAACCGGGGGGCGGAGAGGATTACCGGGTATGAAGCGGCGGTGGCGGTGGGGAAGAATTGGTGGGGTTTTTGTCCGGTGGATTTTCATGCGCGGGCGGCGGAGCAGGCGATGGCTTTGCGGGACGAGGGGGCATTGAGTTGCACGCAAGCTTTCCGTCATGCCGGGGGGAGGGTGTTGTGGTTGGAGGTGATGTTTCTGGCGACCGGTGAGCGGCGGGAGGGTTATCTGGTGGTGGGGCGGGAGGTGGCGCGTGACCGGGCGGGAACGGATGGCTGGCGGGGGTTGGTGGAGGGATCATCGGACGGGGTGATGGCGGTGGATGAAGCGGGGCGGGTGGTGGTTTGCAATGGTGCTCTGGAGCGGTTGCTGGGGATTGAGCGTGGGGGAGTGATCGGCGGAATGCTGGCGGCCACGCCGGTGTTGCACGCGTTGTTTCGGGAGATTTCGGAGCGGTCGGGGGGGCGGGCGGTGGAGGTGATGGGGCGGCGGTTGGATGGTGTGGTGTTGCCGTTGACGGGGGTGGGCGGGGTGGTGGAGCTCGGGGGGCGACGGCTGGCGTTTGTGACCTTGCGGGGGGCGGTGGCGGCGGGGCGGGAAGGTGGAATGGAGGCGGCGAGTTTTCAGGCGGACAAGAACCGGGCGATCAGTTTGCTGGCGCGTGGGGTGGCGCATGATTTCAACAACATCTTTGCCGCGATACTCTCGCATCTGGATTTGATGCGGACGGTGCCGGGGCTGGGGGCGGAGTTGCGGGGGAATGTGGAGCTGGCGCAGGCGAGCGCGCGGCGGGGGGCGGAGTTGGTGGGGAAGTTGCAGACCTTCAGCAGTCATGCGGAGCCGCGATTGCAGGTGATGGAGCTGGGGCGCTGGGTGGGTGAGGAGTTTGCGCTGGTGCGGCGGAGCATCGGGGCGGAGGTGGGGGTGCGGTTGGTGCCGCCGGCGGAGGATTTGTGGGCGGTGCGGGGGGATGCGAACCAGGTGTTGCAGCTGTTGGTGAATTTGTGTCTGACGGTGCGGGAGGCGGTGCCGCGGGGCGGCGAGATTGTGGTGCGGATCGAGAATGTGCCGGGCAAACAGCCGCCGCCGGGTGGCGGTGCGGCGGGGGATCATGTGGTGCTGGCGGTGGCGGGACTGGGGGTGGGGCGGTCGGTGGCGGAGCTGGGTGCGTGGCGGTCGCGGGCGGGGGATGGGATGGATGGGGCGATGAGCGGCGGTTTGGGATTGTCGATCGCGGACAATCTGTGTGCGAAGCAGGGGGGGTGGTTGGAGGTGGAGCGGCGGGCGGGGGTGGGGACGGAGTTCCGGGTGTTTCTGCCGCGGGCGGAGCGGATGGCGGGAGCGGCTGCTGCGGTGGCGGAGGATTTGCCGACGGCGAGTCTGGACGGGACGGAGACGATTTTGGTGGTGGAAGACGAACCGTCGTTGCAGATGTTGATGCGGGCGGTGTTGAGTTATCGGGGTTATCAGGTCATCGAAGCGGTGAGCGGGGAGGAAGCGCTGGTGAAGTATGAGGGGGCGAAGGGAGTGGTTCGGTTGGTGCTGATGGATGTCCACCTGCCGGGAATGAGCGGATGGGCGGCAATGGCGAAGTTGAAGGAGATGAATCCGCAGTTGCCGGTGGTGGTGATGAGTGGCGGGTTTGTGGAGGAGGAGTCGCGGCGGGCGAAGGGTTTGGGGGCGGACGGTTTTATCGCCAAGCCGTTTGACAATCGCGAATTGGTGCGGGCGGTGCGGAGGGGATTGGA
>CAZUUP010000198.1:0-9495 GCA_964623105.1 uncultured Akkermansia sp. | reverse complement strand
ATCGTCGGTGATGGTGACGGTGGCGGTGGCGGGGGTGCCGATGGTGGCGCCGCCGCTGGTGGCGATGAAGGAGACGGTGAAGGTTTCGGCGGGCTCGACGAGGGAGTCGTTGAGAATGCTAAGAACGATGTTTTTCGGGGTGGCATCGCCATTGGCCCACGAGACGAGGTTGGTGGTGGCGGTGTAATCGAGACCGGCGAGGGCGGTGCCGTTGGTGGTGCGGTAGTAGCCGGAGACCATGCCGTCGGTGCCGCCGGTGCGGGTGGCGACGAGGGTGACGGTGCCGGCGGCTTCGCTGACGGAGTAATCGGCCTGGGCGAACTGGATGGCGCCGGCGTTGGCGGGCGGGACGTCATCGTCGGTGATGGTGACGGTGGCGGTGGCGGGGGTGCCGATGGTGGCGCCGCCGAGGGGATTGGAGAGCGTGAGGGTGAAGGCTTTGGAGGGTTCGACGCTGGAATCGTCGGAGATGGGCACGATGATGGACTTGGCGGAGGCGTCGCCGGCGAGCCAGTTCAAAATGCCATTGGTGGCGGTGAAATCGCCGGGGGCGAGGGCGGTACCGGTGGCGGTGGCGTAGTTCACGGATATGGCGCCGTCGGTCCCACCAGAGCGCTGAACGGATAGCGTGATGCTGCCCGCGGATTCGGCCACGGAGTAGGCTGCCTGCGCAAATTGAACGGAGCCGTGGTTCAAGGGCGGGGCCGGGGGATTGGTGATGGTGTAGGTGAAGGTCGGGTTGGCAGCGAGGTTGGCGATCGAACTGGCGGGGCCGAGGCGGATGACGACCGTTTTGCTCTTAGGTGCGCCAGTAGGAATGATTTTGAGGGGAATAGTTTGCGGCGTGGGAACCTGCCCGCCGTAAAACGTCATACCGCCGCCTGCCATCTTGTAATCGATGCCATATTCCGCCGTGCTGGCAGGATCGATCCAGTAGTAGATGGCTTGATTGGCGGGCCAGGAATTCGAGCCCGCCGGAAGGCTGAGGGTCACCGGGATGTTCACGGTGCCCACGGTGTCGTCGCTGGTCATACCGTTGGTGGTGAAACCGACCTGGGGCATGCGTCCCGGGATGTTCACGAAGAGGTGCATGAGATTGAAATCTGCGGCCACGAAGTAGGGATTGGGGGCGAAGGGAACGACGGTGTAGGCCGGATTGGCGGGCGTGGCTGTCAATTGCAAGGGGGCGCCGTCCGGAACGGTCGCGGACCAACTGCCGGCCGAAGCGGCGACGGACTGTCCGCCGAAAGTGATGTTCAGCGCGCCATCGACGGCCGGGTCATAGCCGCGGCCAGCGACGTAGATGCCGCCGCTGATGGTGCGATTGGTGCGAACGCGGGTGAAGTCCACGTTGGTCACGCTGGTCGAGGAGACTTTGATGGCGCCATTTAGCGTCGAGCAGGAGAAACTGTAACCTTGGTGGAGAACACTGAGAAAGTTCGTGCCCGTGACGCCGGCGGGGATCAGCACCGTGTAGCGGCCGTCAGCGCCGGTTTCACTGGAGCCGACAAAATTGGTGGCGCCGTAGCGAACCAGATTCGGGCTCGATCCTTTGTAATTGTTCACCACCGCACCGGCGAGCGGGTTGCCGTTCTCATCTTTCACTACGCCGGTGATGGTGAGCAAGGCAGGGGAACCGCCGGTGATGGTGACGATTGCAGTGGCGATGGTGGTGCGGCCCTTCATGTCGCTGACCGTGCAACGAACCAGATGCTGGCCGTTGCGGGTCCAGGTGTGACTGCCCTGGGTGGAAAGGCGGGCGTCGGGATTGGTGTTGCCGGCGGCGTTGCCACCGAGTGCGTCCGGGTCATCGAACTCCCAGTAGTAGGAAAGTTCGTCGCCGTCGGGATCGGTCGCCGTGGCGGTGAACGTTTGGGGCACCCCGGCAACCAGCGAGAGCGTGGCGGGTGTGATGGAAACGATGGGCGCGTTGTTGCCGGGAAACGGGCCGTAGTTGACGACCACATCGAGTGATTCGGGAAGGGTGCCACCTTTCTTCACGGGAGTGATGTGAAGATTGGCCTCGGCGTCCGTGTAAGTGCGTCCGATGGCGAGCGGAGCATCGTACAGCGAGGCATAAGGGCTGTTGGTGAGGCCCGGGGCGTTGGCGAGTCCGCGGCTGCCGGGAGTCATGTCGAGCAGGGTAGTGTGACCGGCGGTGGCAGGGACGGATTCGCCGCCGATCCGGACTTCGAGACCGTTCCGGGACCAGACGGCCTCAGCATTGGTGATGGACTGCCGGTAGCTGAGCCAATAGGTGCGCAAGGGATCGCGAACGATGCGCAGGGCGTAATTCTTCCCGGCCTCGAGTGTTGGTTGGTCAAAGGCGTACACGCGATAGATGCCGGATGCCGTAGGGTTGGCGATATTGCTATCGGGCAACCATCCCAGGAGATTCTTCCAGAAAGGATTGGGATCCCGGTCCGGCACCAAGGGGATAGGACCGGTGTTTTTCCAGCCCATCAGGTCGAAAACATCGCCGTAAGTGTCGGTAAAGAAAGTGCCGCCTTTGAGCGGCGAGTAATAGGTCGAGCGCGAGATACCGTTGGCGTGCTGAAGACCGAAGTTATGGCATAACTCGTGGGCGAGCGCGAGCGTCGTGGTGCCGAAGATGCCTTTGCCGAAGGTGCGCCCCGAGGCGAGTGTGCCCTGACCGGGAATGAAACCGGCGATGATGATGTCTAGGTCGTAGTTGTCGGTGTCGTAGCGGGCCGCCTGGCCGGCGAGTTGTCCGGCAAGCCGGGCTTTGGCGCGCACGTCATCGGCGAGGGAATCGGGTTCGTCCCATGCGGCGAACTTGGTGAGGCCGGTGGTGCCGTAGGGGGCGTTGTAGGTGGTGTAGCTGACGCCGAGATTGATTTCGGGCAGGACGGTGAATTCGAGGCTGAGTTTGCCGTAGGAGGCGCGTTGGAAGAAATCGTTAAGCGCGGCGGGCGTGGTGCCGTTGGTGATGTTGCCCCAACCCGAGCGGTAGCCGCTGCTGTTCGGGGTGTCGTTCGGACCGGCCTGGTCGGTGAAGGCGATGGGAATGATGAGCACACGCTTGTGGCCCGTGGTCCAGGTCGCGGGCGCGGCGGCGGCGAGGGAGTGGCTTGGCAGGGCGGCCAACAGGATCAGTGGCGCGAGCCAGTGGACGAGGCGGCGTGGGGAAGTGCGAGAGCCAGTCTGGTGTTGCATGCTTCTGGACAATGGAGATTCAGGGGTGCCGCGTCTATCGGGTTGATGCTGTAGGGATAGGAAGATTATGGTTCGCCGGTGCAGGGCAAACTAGACCCCTTCGGGAGCGTTTGAATGCGGGGTCTCCTTGGGTATGCTGGGCTGGAAGGTCGGGGGCGGGCGTCTGGTCACGGCGCCGGGGAGAGAGCAGCGAGGCCTCACTTCCGCAGGACGAAAAGTAGGACGGAGAAGATTGCGTCGGTCACAATGATGAGAAGGATGCTGCTGACGACAGCGCGCGTGGTGGATTCGCCCACGGCGCTGGGGCCCTTGCCGGTCTGCAAGCCGCGGAGGCAGCCGACGGCGGAGACGATGATTCCGAAGACGACGCCCTTGAAGGTACCGATGGCGATGTCGTGGGTGGTGAGGCGGCCGAGGAGTTCGTGGTAGATGGCGACGAGCGGGAAGCCAAGGCTAAGCATGACGAGGACGCCGCCCATGACGCCAACGAACATGGCGTACACGGTGAGCAGCGGGGTAAGCAGAATGGAGGCGACGACGCGCTGGATGACTAGAAATCGGACGGGGTCGAGGCCCATGGTTTGGAGTGCGTTGAGTTCCTCGTTGACCTTCATCGTGCCGAGTTCGGCGGCGAAGGCGGAACCGGAACGGCCGGCGAGGATGATGGAGGCCATCATGGGACCGAGTTCGCGAACCATGACGAGCCCGATCATGTCGGCGATGAAGATCTGGGCGCCGAACAGCGCCAGCGGTTGGGCGGCTTCGAAGGCGATGACGAGGCCGACGAGCAGGCTGATGAGCGAGACGATGGGCAGGGCGTTGGCACCGGCGGATTCGAACACGCGGAGGACTTCATCCCAGCGCATCAATCGCGGACGGAAGAGGGTGACAACCAAGCCGCGAACGACGGCGCCGATGAACTCAATTTGCACGATCAGGTCCCGGGCCATGGCGCGGATGCCGCGGCCGAGGTCGGTGGGGATGTGGCTGCGAGCGGGGGGAGGTGGGACGCTGGCTTCGTAGTCAGCCGCCGTGAAATCGTCGTAATGGCGTTGGAGTTCCGGGCGGAGTCCGGAGACGGTGACGGGAAGGTTGGCGGTGAAGTAGCCCATTTTCAGGCAGTGGAGCAACGCCATGCCGGAGCCGTCGCAATACTCGACAGCCGCACCGTCCACTTCGAGGGCGACAATGGAGCGGTTACGCAGCTCGCTGCTGAGACGGCGCCATGGTTCGGCGACGGAAGTTGAATCAAGTCTCCCACGAAGAGTAACCACGGCGCGCCCGTCGGCTCCCAGGCGAATGTCCATGGGGCTGGACGCGGGGGAAGGTGCGGCGGGTTTCACGGGGGCGGGTGTGGCGGACTGGGGAAGGGGGAATGCCTTGTGGCGGGAGATTTGCCGGGCATCAGACCGGTTGGGTGCTGGTTTTGGAACAACAACCCGGGGCCTGGACGCAGCGGCAGGCGGGGACGGCGAGTTGCGCGCCAATTATTGGGGCGAGCACGTAGAGCCACAGATGTTCGAGGTGGCCGGAAATGAGCGCGGGAGCGAGGGAGCGTGCGGGGTTCATCGAGGCACCGCTGATGGGACCGGCAAACAGGGCTTCCAGACCGATTACAGCTCCGATGGCGATGCCGGCAGTCACACCTTTTTCCTTCGCCCCAGTGGAAACGTTGAGGATGACGAACATGAGGAGTGCCGTGAGGACGATTTCGAGGACGAAGGACTGCAGGGGCGGTCCGGCGGGCAGGGTGGCTCCGAGATGTGGGTGAGCTGGAAAGAGCAGGCGCAGGAGCGCGCTGGCGGCCAATGCGCCGGAGCATTGGGCGGCGAGGTAGGGGATGGCGAGTTGCCGGGGGAGGCGTCCGGCGGCACAAAAGGCGAGAGTCACCGCTGGATTGAGATGGGCACCGGAGATGTCGCCAAGGGTGTAGATCATGGCCAGGACGACCAGGCCGAAGGTGAGGGCGACACCGACGTGGGAGATGGCGTGTTGACTGACTTCGCTGCTGACGATGGCTCCGGTGCCGGCAAACACCAAGGCGAAGGTTCCAATGGCTTCGGCGGCGAGTTTCTTCATGGCAGGGATGGTAGCGGCTGTGGGGCGATGGCCAAGCAACGATTTTGGGGACGGCGACGGGTTGGAGCGCGGAGTGGTGGCAGTTCACGGGTGGCGGGGGCCGGGAGATTTCGGTTGCAACGGTTAGCGTGCGGGGCAGAGTCGCGCGATGAAATCCATCTATCTGGTTGCACTGGCTGCAGTTTCCCTTTCTTTGAACGTCCACGGACAGGCGCAGGCGCCGGCGGCCGCGCCGGCCAAGCCCGCCGCACCGGCGGTGAAGTTGCCGCCGCAGGCGCCGGATGTGGCCGCGCCGAAAATGGGCAACGATGGCAAGCCGCAGACGGGCTTCGTGGCGGCGCACGAGCGGTTTGTGGGGATCGCGAAGGAGGGCAAGACGGACCTGCTGTTCCTGGGGGATTCGATCACGGCGGGTTGGGGCGGGAAGAAGGAGATTTGGGACAAGGCCTTTGGTGCGTATCGGCCGGCGAACTTCGGCATCGGTGGCGACCGCACGCAGCATGTGCTCTGGCGCATCACCAACGGCGAACTGGACGGCATCAAGCCCAAGGCGGCGGTGTTGATGATCGGCACGAACAACTCCGGCACGGACCCGGCGGAGGGCATCGCGGCGGGGGTGACGAAGATCGTGCAAGCGATCCGCACGAAGCTGCCGGAGACGAAGATTCTGCTGCTGGCGGTGTTCCCGCGTGGCGAGAAGGCGAATCCGCAGCGCGAAAAGCTCAAGCAAGTGAACGCGATAATTGCGAAGCTGGACGACGGCAAGAACGTGTTCTACCTCGACATCGGCGAGAAGTTCCTGCAACCCGATGGCACGCTGACGAAAGAGATCATGCCGGACTTCCTGCACCTTTCGACGAAGGGCTATCAGATCTGGGCGGATGCGATTACGCCGAAGCTGGAGACGTTGATGAAGTGAGGGCGGCGGGGTAGCTGGCGCCGTCGGACATCGGTGTGATGCGGGCGGGCGGTGGTGCGGTGGGGCACCGCGCTCTACCAACGCTTTGCTTGCGGGGTAATGGGGGAACTTCGGCGCGCAGTTGTGAACATGCAGGCGAACCACGGTTATCGACGAATTATGAAATGTGCATTCAATGTGGGGATGGCGCTGTTGCTGGCGTGGTTGACGAATTCAACCGGGGCGGCGGAAGGCGGTGTGCCGACGGTTGAAGCGTTGGTGAAGCGTTTGCCGGCGACGGAGACGGCGGTGCGGCTGTTCAATGGAAAGGATCTTTCGGGCTGGGACGGAGCGCCGGGAATCTGGTCGGTGGACGGGGACGCCATCAAGGGGGCGAATGCGACGCCGGTGGCGACGAGCACTTATTTGTTTACGCGGGAGAGTTACCGGAATTTCCGGCTGCTGTTCGAGGTGAAGCAAACGATGTCGCCGCGGCATTCGACGATGCACTCAGCTGTAGGGGCACTGGGGGAACGTTTTACGGACAAGGGGGGAAATGAGCATGGTTTTCGCGGTCCGCTGCTAATGTTTTGTCATGACTGGGGCATCTGGGATGCGTATCGGCGGAATCGGGTGGTGCCGGTCGGGGCGGGGCCGAAGGCGGAGAAGAAGGGGGACTGGAACCTGGTGGAAATTCTGGTGACGGGGAATCGCATCCAGTTCGCGGTGAACGGGGTGCAGGTGTTTGATTTCACGGACAAGCCGGAGATGTTGAAGGAGTCGCCGCTGGGTTTACAGATTCACTCGAACGCAAAGCCGCAGGAGTATCGGTTTCGGGGGTTGGTGCTGAGCAAGAATCCGGGGGACAAGCTGGTGACGGTGGCGACGGGGAAGTGAAGGGGGACGAGGAGATGGGGAGACGGAGGGAAAGAGGGAAGGGGAGATGGGGGGATGCGGTGCGAACGGCGGGGCGTCAGCGGCGGAGGATGAACTCTTTGGCGTTGAGGAGGCCCCAGAGGAGGTCTTCGAGGGCGGTGCGGCGGTCGTGCGTGGTGGCGAGGTGGCGGGTGGCGGCGGCGGTTTCGGCGGCGGAGGGAGCGCGGGTGAGGGCGGTCCAGTAGAGTTCTTGGATGATCTCGGGGTTGGCTTTTCCGGAACTGAGGAGGGTGTTGAGGCGGTTGTCGGAGCGGGTGATGAGGTCGTTGACGCCCGGGCCGGAAATCATCTGGAAGGCCTGGCCCATGGTGGTTTCGGTGGAGCGTTCGCACTCGCAGACGAGCTGGCGCTGGGGTTTGCCGAAAAGGCTGAGGAACTGATCGGGGGCGGATTCGGCCTTGCGCTTGCGGCGGCTTTCGATGCGTTCGACGGGCAATTGGGCGGCGCGGAGCCCGGTGGGGTAGTTCTTGAATTCGGGAGTGACGCCGGCGACTTGATGGAGGGTGTCGAACATCTGCTCGGCGGAGAGGCGACGGATGATGGCGCGGGAGTAGTTGGTGTCGTCGCTGGCGTTGGTGTCATTGGGTTCGCTTGCGGCTTGATAGGCGCGGGAAGCGGTGATGGTGCGGATGAGGTGGCGCAGGTCGAAACCGTGGCGGGTGAAGTCGGCGGCGAGAGCCTGGAGGAGTTCGGGGTGGGAGGGGGGATTGGTGGGGCGAAAGTCGTCGATGGGATCGACGATGCCACGGCCGAGGAGATGGAACCAGACGCGGTTGACGAGGGAGCGGGCGAAGAAGGGGTTGTCGCGATGGGTGATCCAGTCGGCGAGGGCGTCGAGTTCGGCATTGCCGGCGGTGGGGGTGGGTGCGGCGAGGCCAAGCAGGCGGGGTTGGGCGGATTTTTCGGTGCGGGGATTGGTGACGGCGCGGTCGGGATTGAGGAAGACGATTTGTTCGCCGCGGAACTCGTTTTTGTCGAGGCGGTCGAGGGGTTTGTTTTCGATGATTTTGTAGTCGAGCTTGGCGAAGACGGCGGCCCAGTCGTAGTAGTCGTCCTGGGTCCAACGGTCGAAGGGATGGTTGTGGCATTGGGCGCATTGGAGGCGGGTGCCGAGGAAGACCTGGGCGATGGCTTCGCCGCGGACGGGGGCGGTGCGGGTGGCGCGGTAGAAGTTGGCGGCGGGGTTGGCGTAGGTGCTGCCGCGGGCGGTGACGATGGCGCGGGCGAACTGGTCGAGTGGGCGGTTGGCGGCGAGGTGTTCGCGGATCCAGTGGTGGAAGGTTTGGACGCCCTTGGGATCGAGGCTGCGAATTTCAACGCGGAGGAGGTCGGCCCACTTGAGGGCCCAGAAGTCGGCGAACTCGGGGCGATCGAGGAGGTCTTGGATGAGGCGGGAGCGTTTGTCGGGCGCGGTGCTGGCGAGGAAGGTGCGGGCTTCGGCGGGCGTGGGAAGGATGCCGAGGAGATCAAGCCAGATGCGGCGGAGGAAGATTTCATCGGACGCGACGGGGGAGGGATTGATGCGGAGGGTGCGGAGCTTGGCGAAGACGTGGTCGTCGATGTAGTTGTGGGGTTTGGGATCGGTCCAGCGAAAACCGGGGCGGGCGGGGACGAAGGCGAGATGGACGGGTTGCTGGAGGTGGAGGAAGCGGGCGAGGACGGTGGTCTCGCCGAAGCCGAGGCGGGTGATGGCGCCGGTGGAATTGACGGCGGCGACGGTGACGTTGACGACTTCGTAGCAGGCGTGCGGGGTGACGTCGCGGGTGGAGCCGTCGGAAAAGGTCGCGGAGACGCGAAGTTGGACAGAGGCGGCGGGGTCGAGGAGGATGTTTTCGGCGGGGGTGACCTCGAGCTTCGTGAGGCGAGGGGCGCCAGGTGAGTGGCGGGGGGCGCCGGCGGCAATCCAGGCGCGGAGGGCGGCGTGTTCCCAGGAATTGCTGGCAAAGCGCTGCCCGCCTTCGTGCGGGATTTGGGCGAGGGCTTTGAGGAGGATGAGGCTGCGGTCGGGTTCGAGCAGGTTGAGGCGGCGGCCAAATTGCTCGCGGGTCAGGGCGGCGTGGTCAAAGTCGGGGTCGAAACCGCGGAGGGAGAGTTTGAAGCCGCCCTTGCCGGTGGCGTTGCCATGGCAGGTGCCGAGGCTGCAACCGGCTTTGGCGAGGACGGCCTCGACATCGGTTTCGAAGGTTGCGGCGGCGAGGGCAAGAGTGGGGACGAGGAGGAGCGCGGACAGGAGCAGGGCGCAGCGGAGATGCCCCCGAAGGCGGCGGGAAGAGGTGCGCTCGATCGCGGTGCTCATGAAGCGGCAAACTTAACGGGGGGCGGGGTGAAGTAAAAGCGTTTCTAGCGCGCCCAGATTGCCGCGCGAGTGGCCCCGGTTCCTCGCCGCGAATCGTTCAACCACAGTT
>CAZUUP010000197.1:0-9507 GCA_964623105.1 uncultured Akkermansia sp. | reverse complement strand
TTCAGTCGGGCCGATGCTTGCTGGGAGTGGCCGCTCGCGGGCACAGCGGATTTTGGCAGGGGAATTTGGGGCAGGGTAATGGGAAGGGGAGGAGGTGGGGGCGGGGCGGACATAGGCTTTCTCCGTGTTCAGCTTAGCTCGTGGTCCGCTCGGGATTTGCGCCTGCATCGACACGGCTCAGGGAGGGTTCCGTTTTTCGAGGGCTTTGGCGATGCGGTCGAGGGAGTCTTCGAGGCGGGTCATGTGTTGTTCGTGACGCGCCATGTTTTGTTCGTGGCGAGTCATGTATTCGGACAGGCGTTTGGAATGGGGACCGGCCTGGGAGCGGCGGAGGAACCAGTAGAAGAGGAGGAAGAGGAGGGCGAAGGGAAAGAGGGTTGCGAGGAGGTTGGAAAGCAGTGATGCAGGAGGCGGCGGGGTCGGGATGGAATCTTGTGCCAGCGCCAGCACCGGCGCGAGGAGCGCGGTGCTGGCGAGAAGAGTTAGCCGGATGAGGGGCATGAGACGGGCCGGCAATAATGCCGGGGACGGCGGTTATTTGCCCTTGTCCTGGGTGGCTTTCTGCCAGTCGAGGACGAACTTGAGGTTGTGGCGGGAGGCTTTTTCGGTGGCGAGTTTCTGGGCCTGGGCGCGGTAGGTCTCGGTGGCCTGACGTTGGGAGTCGGCGACCTGGGCGGGGTTCATGAGGCGGAGAATTTTGTCGCGGCTCTCGAGGGCGCGTTTGTCGCCCGCGGCGGCGGCCTGATTGTACCACTTGTAGGCGGCGGCGTAGTCTTGGGAGACGCCCTTGGTGAGTTCGTAGCACTGGCCGAGACGGAACTGGGATTCGACGTGGCCCTTGGTGGCGGCGAGGGTGTACCACTTGACGGCTTCGGCGTAGTCCTGGCCGTAAACGGTGCCTTCGTCGTAGTAACGGCCGACGCGGGCCTGGGCGTCCACCACGCCGGATTCGGCGGCGAGGCGAAGCCACATGGCGGCGGCGTTGAGGTCGCGTTCGACGCCGAGGCCGCGGTCGTAGTAGCTGCCGAGGCGGGCCTGGGCTTCGGGGACGCCCTGTTTGGCGGCGAGCTGGGTCCACTTGAAGGCGAGGGCGTGGTCCTGCGGGAGGTGGGTGCCGGTGTCGTAGAAGCGGCCAAGGCGGTTCTGGGCTTCGGCGTTGCCGTGTTCGGCGGCTTTTTGGTACCACTCGATGGCTTGGGGGAGGCTGGCGGCGATGCCGGTGCCGGATTCGAGGCAGGAGCCGAGTTGGAATTGGGCGTTGGGTTCGTTCTGGGCGGCGGCGAGGCTGTACCAGTGGACGGCTTTGCGGATGTCTTTCTCGGCGGCGAGGCCGTGTTCGTAGCAGTAGCCGACCTGGTATTGGCCGCCGGGGTGGCCTTTTTCGGCGATTTCGCGGTAGTGATTGAGGGCTTCGGAGTAGTTTTGGGGAACGCCGAGGCCTTGGAAGTAGAGTTGTCCGAGGGCGTATTTGGAGTCGAGGTGTCCCTGTTCAGCGCCTTTCCGGAAGCATTTGACGGCTTCGAGGTAATTCTGTTTTACGCCCTGGCCGAGTTGGTGGCAGACGCCGAGTTTGTAGTAGGCGCCCATGTGGCCCTGCTGGGCGGCTTTGATGAACCATTTGGCGGCTTCGGAGGGGTCTTCGGGGACGCCCTGGCCTTTCTGGCAGAGGCAGCCGAGGGTGAACTGGGCGTTGGGGTGGTTGGCTTCGGCGGCGCGGCGGTACCAGTGAACGGCTTGGGCGAAGTCTTGCGGGACGCCTTGACCGCGTTCGTAGTTTTGGCCGATGCGGGCCTGGGCATCGACGATGCCTTGCTCGGCGGCCTTGTGGAACCAGTGGGCGGCCTGGGTGTGATTTTGGGGAACGCCAAGTCCTTGATCGTAGAGGACGCCGAGGCGCGCCTGGGCTTCGGGGACGCCTTGTTCGGCGGCGAGTTGGAACCATTTGGCGGCCTCGGGGTAATCTTGGGGGACGTTGAGGCCGCGGTCGTAGAAGTTGCCGAGGCGGCTCTGGGCTTCGGCGTTGCCGCGGAGGGCGGCCTTTTGGTACCAACTGATGGCGTCGGTGAGGGAGTCGGGGACGCCTTTGCCGACTTCGAGGCAGAGGCCGTACTTGAACTGGGCGCTGGGTTCGTCCTGTTCGGCGGCGACGCGGAACCAGTGGGCGGCGCGCTTGAAATCCTGATCGACGCCGAGGCCTTGCTCGTAGCAGAGGCCGAGATGGTATTGGGCGCCGGCGTGGCCCTGGTCGGCGACGGATTGGAAGAGGCGGGCGGCTTCGACGGTGTTGCGGGTGACGCCGAGCCCGTCGAAGTGGAGCTGGCCGAGGGCGAATTTGGCGGCGAGGTGGCCCTGTTCGGCGGCGGACTGGAAGCAGCGCGCGGCCTCGGTGTGGCTTTGGGGCAGGCCGCGTCCGTGGAGGTGGCAGAGGCCGAGTTCGTACTGGGCGGCCATGTTGCCCTGCTGGGCGGCGCGCGTGAACCACTTGGCGGCTTCAGCGGGGCTGGCTTCAACGCCGTCGCCTTTTTGCAGGAGGGTGGCGAGGGTGAACTGGGCGGCGGGGTGTCCGCTTTCGGCGGCGCGGCGATACCATTTGACGGCTTCGGCGTGGTCTTGGGGAACGCCCTGGCCGCGTTCGTGATATTGGGCGAGGCGGGCTTGGGCTTCGGGGACGCCGAGTTCGGCGGCTTTGAGGAAGTTTTCGGCGGCGCGTTTGTAGTCGCGACCGACGCCGAGGCCCTGATCGTAGAAGTTGCCGAGGCGGGCGAGTGCGTCGGGGATCTCGTGGCGGGCGGCTTCCTGGGTCCAGCGGAGGGCCTGAGGGTAGTCTTGGGCGACGCCAAGGCCTTGCTCGAAGTATTGGCCGAGGCGGGCGGCGGATTCGGCGTCGCCGTGGCGGGCGGCCATGAGGAACCATTTGAAGGCCTCGCCATGGTCTTTGTGAACGTTCTGGCCGCGATGGTAGAACTGGCCCATGCGGGCCTGGGCGGCGGGGTTGCCGGCGGCGGCGGCCTTGCGGTACCATTGGATGGCCTCGGTGCCGTTGGCGGGGATGCCGGTGCCGTTTTCGAGGGCTTGGGCGAGCTTGAACTGGGCGTTGCTGTCGTCCTTCTCGGCGGCCTTGCGGTACCAAGCGGCGGCTTGGGTGTGGTCTTGGGTGACCCCGAGGCCCTGTTCGTGGCAGAGGCCGAGCTTGTACATCGAGCCGGCGTGGCCGGCATCGGCCGCGGCGTTGAACATCTGGACGGCGGCGGCGAAATTCTGGGGGACACCCAGACCTTCGAAGTAGAGTTCACCAAGCGCGAGTTTGGAGTCGAGATGACCTTTTTCGGCGCACTGGGTGAAGTAGGTGGCGGCGAGTTGGAAATCCTGTTTGACGCCCTGGCCGTTTTGGTAGCAGAGGCCGAGTTTGTATTTGGCGTCGAAGTTGCCCTGGTCGGCGGAGGCGGTGAAGAGGCGGGCGGCTTCGGCAAAGTCCTGACTGACGTGCTGGCCGGATTGGTAAAGGCAGGCGAGGGTGTATTGGGCGCCGGGATGGCCGGCGGCGGCGGCGCGATTATGCCATTTGACGGCTTCGGCGGGGTCGGCGGGGAGGCCGAGTCCGCGGTCGTAGAGCTGGCCTAGGCGGGCTTGAGCCTCGACGACGCCGTTTTCAGCAGCGCGGCGGAGCCAGTGGGCGGCCTGGGTGGAATCCTGCGGGACGCCGAGACCCTGATCGTAGAAGAACCCGAGGCGCGATTGGGCTTCGGGGACGCCTTGCTGGGCGGCGAGGTCGTACCAGCGGGCAGCCTCGGCGAAGTCTTGGGTGACGATCTGGCCGCGTTCGTGGAAGGCGCCGAGTTTGGCCTGGGCTTCGGGGACGCCGAGGTCGGCGGCTTTGGCGTAGCAGGTGACGGCTTCGTGATAGTCTTGTGGGGTGCCGCGGCCGTATTCGAGGCAGGTGCCGAGGCGGGCGGTGGCTTCGGGGTGACCTTGTGCGGCGGCCAGGCGGAACCAGTGGACGGCGTCCTTGGGGTTTTCGGGGATGCCGTTGCCTTGATCGGCGCAGAGACCGAGTTGGTATTGGGAGGCGGCGTGGCCGGCTTTGGCGGTTTCAGTGAGGAGCTTGACGGCCGCGGCGGCGTCGGGTTTGACGCCGAGGCCCTGCAGGAAGAGCTGGCTGAGGGCGAACTTGGAATCGAGGTTGCCCTGTGCGCCGGCCTGACGGAAGCATTCGGCGGCGCGGGTGTAATCTTGGGGAATTCCCTGACCGAGCTGGTAGGCGACGCCGAGTTTGTGCTGGGCGGCCATGTGGCCCTGTTCGGCGGCCTGCCGGAACCAGCGGGCGGCTTCGACGTGGTCTTGAGTGATGCCTTCGCCGGATTGGTAGAAGGAGCCGAGGAGATATTGGGCGGCGGGGTGGCCGTTCTGGGCGGCGAGACGGTACCAGCGGATGGCTTCGGGGAGGTTTTTGGGGAGGTCGCCTTCGCCGTGGTGATGGGATTCGGCGAGTTTGAACTGGGCTCCGACGTGGCCTTGTTCGGCGGCCTGCCGGAAGTGCTGGATGGCTTCGGCGAAGTTTTGGGGAACGCCCTGACCGGTCTGGTGAAGTTTGCCGAGGGCGAATTGGGCGTCGGCGATTCCCTTGCTGGCGGCAATTTGGAAGAGGACACCGGCGAGGATTTCGTCGGTTTCGACTTCGTCGCCGCTGAGGTATTTGAGGCCAAGTTTGTACTGGGCGGCGGCGTCACCGGCTTCGGCGGCTTCGACGAGCTGCTGATAGGGTTCGGCTTTCGGGGGCGGTTCGGGGAGGGCGAGTTCCTCGCGCTTGGGAGGTTCGGGAGCCGGGGGCGGTTCGGCGAGCTGGCTCGCGGGTGCGGTGATGATCTCGGGTTCGGGGAGGAGGGACGGAAAGGGCGTGATGGGTGCGGCGGCCACGGGGTCGGGCGCTGGCGCGGCGGGTTTGGGGAATGGTTCGACGGCAGCGGGCGGTGGAGTCGGGGCAAGCGCGGGCGCGGCGATGGGGGGCGGCTGGGGAACCGGCTCCGGGCTGGCGGGCTTGAGCATCGCGTCGGGAGCGGAGACGTCGAGTGCGTGGGCCGGTGGCGCGTGTGGAGTCGGCGGGTGGGCAGCGGCAGCAGGCGGTTCGGGGATGGAAGCGGGGATTGACTCGGGGGCGGCCTCGGCTTCGGCTTCGGTTTCGGACTCGGGGAGCGGCCGGGGAGCGACGGGCTGGAGCGGGGGAACGGGGCCGAGTTCGGCACCGAGTTCTTGAAGGGCGAGTTGGGCGTCGGAGTCGCCTTGGGCGGCGGCCTGACGGTACCAGAAGATGGCTTGGTCCTGGTCGCGGGCCACGCCTTCGCCGATTTCGTAGCAGTAGCCGAGGTTGAATTGGGCGGTGGGATTGCTGTTGCGGGCGGCGCGTTCGTACCAGCGAACGGCTTCGGAGAAATCCTGGGTGACGCCCTGGCCGCGATGGTAGAAGACGCCAAGTGCGAATTCGGCGTCGGGGTGGCCTTGTTCCGCGGCGGCGCGAACCCAGTGGGCGGCCATGGCGTTGTTTTGTTCGGCGCCTTCGCCGGTGGCGTAACGAAGGCCAAGTTTAAGCTGGGCGGCGGCGTCGCCGGCTTCGGCGAGTTGATGGAGTTCTTCCTCGGATTCGGGAAGCGCAGCAGCGGGCGTGGGGGTGGGCGCGGCGGCGGCGGCGGGTGCCGGAGCCGGAGCAGGCGTGGGTGCGGGCGGAGTTGGGGTTGGCGCGGCAGGGGGCTTGGGTGCCGGGGTGGCGAGTTCGGGCGGGGGTTGGAAGCTGATGGGTTTTTGCGGCGGCGGCTCGGGGGCGGTTGGTGCGGGCTGAGATTTGGCCGGGGCGGGCGCGGGCTTGGCGGTCTGAGCGGCCTGAGCGGCCTGAGCTTTCAGATCCTCGTAAGCTTGGCGGGCGTCTTCGTCGCCTTGGGCGGATGCTTTGGAGTACCAATTGAGGGCCTCGTTGAGGTCGGGCTCCACGCCTTCGCCGGTTTCGTAGCAGTAGCCAAGATTGAACTGGGACGCGGCGTCGCCTTGATCGGCGGCCTTGCGGTACCAGGCGACGGCCTGGGCGAGGTCGAGGGGGACGCCGCGGCCTTTTTGATAGAGGGCACCGAGGACAAATTGAGCGTCAACGAGTCCGGCGGTGGCAGCCTTTTTGAGCCAGCCGGCGGCGGCAGGGAGGTCCTGACGAACGCCTTCACCCTTGGTCAGGAGGATCCCGATTTCGTACTGTGCGGTCGGGTCACCTTCGGACGCCTTGGTGAGTAGCGCCTTCAAATTGGTATTGCTCATCGCGCGGGGAGGTTAGTTGCAGGACAGGGGCGAATTCAACTCCTTATTGGGTGAAACGGAGGGCGGCGAGGGGCAGTTGGCAATGTATGTGACAGGGCGCATGACGAAACCGGTTTGGGGAGGTAACGGCGGAACGGGCTTTTTGCTTGAGATGGTTTTGGTTGCGGGAGCAAGGTGAGGGGAATCAGAGGGCAGGCGATGAAAACAACCAAACTACGGATACCGGCGGTTTCCGGAAGCGATGAAACGGGCAGTGAACTGGTGCGGCCAGGCAATGGGATGGGGGTGAGGGTGAGGGAGAGTGCGAGGTGGCGGTTGGGGCGTTCGCGGGGCGGGGAGGGGCGGGTGGTGCGGGAGTTTCGGGATGACGAGGTGCTGGAGCTGGAGCTGGTGGGAGGGTTGCGGTTGTGGACTTCGTTTGGGCAATTTCAGCGGGATTTTCCGGTCGAGGGGCCGGCGGTGCGCGCGGGCGACGGAGAGGGTGGAGGGGCGGAATGGTTTCCGGGGGAGTTGGCAGTGGACGGGCGGAGGCGGGGGCCGGGGCGGGTGGCGATCGAGGTGTTGCGGGTGTTGGAGGTGGATCTGGCAGGTCTGACGGCGGCGGGGGTGGCGCGGATGATCGAGGGGCGGCTGCCGGGCGGGCCGGGATTTTTCCGGTGCAGCGGGGACGAGGGGTTGCGATTGGAGGCGGCGGGCGCGGCGGACGTGGCGGGGGAGAAACCGGTGTTGGTGTTTTTGCACGGGACGGCGTCGAGCACGGCGGGGAGTTTCGGGGGTTTGTGGGAGCCGGAGCAGCGGGCGGCGCGGAAGGAGTTGTTTGAGTTTTACGGCGGGCGGGTGTTTGCGCTGGAGCACCGGACGTTGACGGCGAGTCCGGTGGAGAATGCGGTGGAGTTATTGCGGGCGCTGCCGAAGGGGGCGCGGTTGCATCTGGTGAGTCATTCGCGGGGAGGGTTGGTGGGGGAATTGGTCGGGCTGTGGGGGCGGAGCAGCGGGCGGGGTTTCGATCCGCTGGCGCCGGAGGTGATCGGGAGTTTGTTCGAGGACGCGGTGGTGGACGGGCAGAAGCTGGATCGCGCGTCGGAGCGGCGGGCGTTGGGGCAACTGCGGGAATTGTTGGCTGAGAAGCAGCCGGTGGTGGAGCGATTTGTGCGGGTGGCTTGTCCGGCGCGGGGGACGACGCTGGCATCGGGGCGGCTGGACCGGTGGATGTCGATGTTCGTGAATGCGCTGTCGCTGGCGGGCGGGACGGCGGGTCCGGCGCTGGCGATGGCGGGAGATTTTTTGCTGGCGGTGGCCAAGGAGCGGACGAATCCGCGGACGTTGCCGGGTTTGGAGGCGCAGATGCCGGAGTCGCCGTTGGTGGCGCTGTTGAATCATCCGGCGTACGTGGTGCCGGGGGATTTGACGGTGATCGCGGGGGACGTGGAGGCGGGCGGTTTGGGGAGCCGGCTGGGGTTGATGCTGGTGGACCGGTTTTACGAGGAGGATCACGATTGGATCGTGAATTCGCGGGCGATGTATGGCGGCGCGCGGCGGGCTGGGGCGGTGCGTTATTTCTTCGATCAGGGCGCGCACGTGAGTCATTTCCGATATTTCCGGAATGCGAGCACGGTGCAGCGGTTGGTGACCGGTTTGTTGCAGCGGCCGGGTTTTAAAGAGGAATTTGCGGAATTGCCGGTCGAGAGGCGGACGGCGGAGCGGGAGATATTGCGGGGCGGGGCGCGACGGGCGCGGGGGGTGACGGGCGAACTGCCGGTGGTGTTCGTGTTGCCAGGAATCATGGGGAGCCATCTGGCGGTGAACGGGCAGCGCATCTGGCTGGATCCGCTGGAGTTGGCGTTGGGCGGGTTGGCGGAACTGACGATCGAGCGGGAGGGGGTGACGGCGGACGGGGCGTTGGGAATGGTTTATGGGGAGTTGGTGGAATTCCTGGAAGAGCGCGGGCACGAGGTGGTGGTGTTTCCGTATGACTGGCGGAAGTCGATGACGGAGGAGGCCGGGCGGTTGGGGAAGGCGGTGCGGGAGCGATTGGATGCGACGGAGGCGGCGGGGTTGCCGGTGCGAATCATCGCGCATTCGATGGGGGGATTGGTGGCGCGGGCGATGTTTGCGGCCGACGGGAATCTATGGCGGCGTTTTCAGGGGCGGAGCGGAGCGCGGTTCGTGATGCTGGGGACGCCGAATGCGGGGAGTTTTGTGATCCCGCAATTGCTGCTGGGGCGTGAGAGCGCCGTACGTTTGCTGGAGCGGCTGGATTGGAAACACAGCATGGCGGAGATGCTGATGGTGATCTCCCGGTTTCCGGGGGTGCTGGAGCTGTTGCCGGGGAAGGGGGAGGCGGGTGGGGGGCAGGATTTTTTTGGGGAGGAGTTTTGGAGCGAGGCGCTGGCGGCGGAGCCGGACGGAGTGTGGCAGGCGCCCGCGCTGGAGGCGTTGGCGGCAGCGCGAAAGACGCGGGAAGGGGTGGCGGCGGGACCGGTGAACGGGGAGTGCATGGTGTATGTGGCGGGCCGGGCGGAAGAGACGCCGTGCGGGGTGGAGATTGTGGAGGGCGAGGGTGGGACGAAGGAGATTCGTTTTCTGGCGACGGCGCGAGGCGATGGCAAGGCGCCGTGGGACACGAGTGTTCCGGCGGGGGTGCGGGCGTACGTGGCGGAGGTGGGGCATGTGGATTTGCCGGCGTGCCGGGAGGCGTTTCGGGCGTATCAGGAGTTGTTGTTGACGGGCACGACTGAGGAGTTGCCGCCGCTGGCGGGGGCGGTGGAACGGGGCGGCCGGGAGCGGGGCGGCGGGGCGCGGGGCGGGGAGCGGTCGGTGGTGGATCGTCCGATGGGAGTGTTCCCGGCGGTCCAGGAGGTGGCGGGGGCGGTCATCGGGGCGACGCCGCGTCCGGTGCGGACGAAGCGGCGGCCGACGGTGACGGTGACGGTGGCGCATGGGGATGTGGCGTTCACGAAGAACGTGGTGATGGTGGGGCATTACCAGGGGGACTCGATTGTGAGCGCGGAGCGGCGGCTGGATGGGTTGCTGGGCGGGCGTTTGCAGGAGCGTGCGCGGCTGGCGATGTATCCGGGGGAGCTGGGGAGCACGGCGGTGTTTTTGCAGGCGGGCGGGGAGCCGGGCGGCGCGGTGGTGATCGGATTGGGCGGAGTGGGGTCGCTGGGGGCGGGGGCGCTGGCGCAGGCGGTGGCGCACGGGTTGGCGCGGCTG
>CAZUUP010000196.1:0-9566 GCA_964623105.1 uncultured Akkermansia sp. | reverse complement strand
TGGCAACTTCGCGAACCATCTGGGCGCCCATGTTTTCGTAGGGGTCCTCGAGTTCGATTTCCTTGGCGACGGTGACGCCGTCCTTGGTCACGGTCGGGGAGCCGAACTTTTTGTCGAGAACGACGTTGCGACCTTTCGGTCCGAGGGTGGCGGCAACCGCTTTCGCGAGTTTGGAGACGCCTTTGAGGAGAGCTTGACGAGCTGCTTCGTCAAACAGGAGTTGTTTAGCTGCCATAGGTTACTGCTATTAAGGTTGAGGTTTGTTGGTTGAGGTTGAACTTAGGCGATGACGGCGAGGATGTCGTCCGAGTTGAGGATCTTGTATTCCTTGCCATCGAGTTTGATTTCGGTGCCGCCGTATTTGCTGATGAGGACGCGGTCGCCGACTTTGACGTCGAAAGCGACTTTGGCGCCCTTGTCGTCGGTCTTGCCGGTCCCGAGCGCGCGGACGACGCCTTCGGTGGGCTTTTCCTTGGCGGAGTCAGGGATGATGATGCCACCCTTTTTGACTTCTTTTTCTTCCTGCGGCTCCACGAGGACCCGGTCGCCGAGCGGTTTAACGTTCAGTGCCATACTGTTGTGTCTGTTTGGTTGTTTGGTTTGTGTTGTTTACTGGATTCAACCCCCGCCGCACCCACGGCGGGAAAGTTAAAGTTTACTTTTTGTCGTCCACGACCTCGGCATCGATGATGGGGCCGTCGCCCTTGGCGGAGCCGGATTTGCCGGCGTCGGCCTTGGGTTCGGCACCCGGGGCGGCCTTGGAGGCGCGGGCTTTCTCGGCACCGGCCTTGTACATCTCCTCGGAGGCGGCCTGCCAGGCCTGGTTGAGGTTGTCGTTGGCGGTCTTGAGGGCGGCGGTGTCGGTGCCTTTGAGGGCTTCCTTGAGCGCGGCCACGGCTTTCTCGACGGCTTCCTTGTTGGAAGCGGAGATGGTGGCGGCGTTGTCGCGGAGCATCTTCTCGGAGCGATAAACGGCACTGTCGGCCTCGTTGCGCAGGTCGATCTCCTCGCGTTTGAGGCGGTCTTCCTCGGCGTGGAGTTCGGCGTCTTTGCGCATTTTTTCGACGTCGTCCTTGTTGAGTCCGCTGCTGGCGGTGATCGTAATCTTCTGTTCCTTGCCCGTGCCGAGATCCTTGGCGCTGACGTGGAGGATGCCGTTGGCGTCGATGTCGAAGGTGACTTCGATCTGCGGCACGCCGCGCGGTGCCGGGGGGATTTCGCTGAGGTTGAACTTGCCGATGGTCTTGTTGTCGCGGGCAAACTGGCGTTCGCCCTGAAGGACGTGGATTTCGACCCCGGGCTGATTGTCGGAGGCGGTGGAGAAGATTTCCGACTTGCGGGTCGGGATGGTGGTGTTGCGTTCGATGAGCTTGGTGAAGACGCTGCCCAAGGTTTCGATGCCGAGGGAGAGCGGGGTGACGTCGAGCAGGAGGACGTCTTTGACCTCGCCTTTGAGGACGCCGCCCTGGATGGCTGCGCCGACGGCGACAACTTCGTCCGGGTTGACACCCTGATGGGGCGGTTTGTTGACGAGGGCGCGGGCGGTCTCGACGACGCGAGGCATGCGGGTCATGCCGCCGACGAGCACGAGTTCGTCGATCTTGTCGGGGCTGATGCCGGCGTCTTTGAGGCAGTTCTTGGTCGGGGAGACGGTGCGTTCGAAGAGCTGGTCGCAGAGTTGCTCCATCTTGGCGCGGGTGAGCTTGGTGCTGATGTGCTTGGGTCCGCTGGCGTCGGCGGTGATGAAGGGCAGGCTGAGATCGTATTGCTGGGAACTGGAGAGGGCGATCTTGGCCTTTTCGGCTTCCTCCTTGATGCGCTGGAGGGCGTCGGGTTGCTTGCGCAGGTCCATGCCGTTCTCGCGTTTGAATTCGTCGAGAATCCAGTCCATGAGCTGGTTGTCCCAATCGTCGCCGCCGAGGTGGGTGTCGCCGTTGGTGGCTTTGACTTCGAAGACACCGTCGCCGATTTCGAGCACCGAGATGTCGAAGGTGCCGCCGCCGAGGTCGTAAACGGCGATTTTCTCGTCTTTCTTCTTGTCGAGGCCGTAGGCGAGGGAGGCGGCGGTGGGTTCGTTGATGATACGCAGGACTTCGAGGCCGGCGATTTTGCCGGCGTCTTTGGTGGCCTGACGTTGGGAGTCGTTGAAATAGGCGGGGACAGTAATGACGGCCTGGGTAACCTTTTCACCGAGGCGGGTCTCGGCGTCGGCCTTGAGCTTGGCCAAAATCATGGCCGAAACTTCGGGTGGGCTGAATTGCTTGGGCTTGCCCTCGACTTCGACTTCGACGTGGGCGTCGCCGTTGCTGGCGCGGACGACCTTGTAGGGGACGCGTTTGATTTCTTCCTGCACTTCATCAAACTTGCGGCCCATGAAGCGCTTGATGGAGTAGATGGTGTTGCGGGGATTGGTGACGGCCTGCCGTTTGGCGGCGTCGCCGACCACCCGCTCACCGGTCTTGGTAAAAGCCACGACGGACGGGGTGGTTCGTTTGCCCTCGGAATTCTCGAGGACCATCGGTTCGCCGCCTTCCATGACCGCCATGCAGGAGTTTGTTGTCCCCAAATCAATTCCCAGTACTTTTGGCATAGTTTACGTGGTTTTAGTTAGTTACTCGATGGGCTGGGAAGCACGGATTGTGCCAAGCCTATCATTTAAGTCATAACATCATATTTATCAGTGGTTTATGATTTTATTTGGGTGTTGCCCGTCCACTGCGAAGGTTGTGCCAAAGAGACGGAATGGCGCACGACGACGGGAACTGTGCCACAAGGCGATGGCGCACCGGGAAGGGAGGGAAACGCGTGTGCAGGGACTGCGGTCGGATCTGGCCTGATGGCCTGATGGCCTGGAATTTAGGTCGCGGGGGCGGATTCGAGGAACGGTTGCAGTTTGGCGGCGAGCGGGGCGGGAAGGCGGCTGGGCTTGTCGGCGAGGTTGGTGCAGGCGTGTTCCGTGGTGGCTTCGAGGAGGAGTTTGTCCGCGGCGGCAAGGACGCGGTACGCGACGGTGAAGCGGGCGCGGCCAAGGTCGGTGAGCCAGATTTCGATGGTGAGAAGGTCGTCGTAGCGGGCGGGATGGCGATAGCGGAGCCGGCATTCGATGACGGGGAACAGGTGCCCGGACTGCTGTAAGTTGAGGAGGGGCTCGTGGAGATTGCGGAAGAATTCACCGCGGGCGGCTTCGAGGATATCGAGGTAACGGGAATGATAAACATGGTTGCCGGCGGTGCATTCGGCGTAGGTGACGCGATGCGGATGGCGGAAAACCTGGTGATGCATAGGGCGGAGAATTGGCGAATCAGAGCCAGAGGTTGCCGGGGAATTTCTTTTGCAAGGAGGGCTTGAGCTTCGGGTATTGGGTGGTGCGAAAGGCGGGCCAGTCGGTGGTTGCTTCGATGCGTTTGCCATCGGGGGCGCAGAGCCAGAGTTTGACGGATACCTTCCCCTCGCAGAGGCGAGGGTGTTCGCGGATGGTGAAGCACTCGTGCAGTTTCACCTGCGCCTCGGGCGGCACGGGCGGGGCGTCTTGAACGAAGGGCGTGTCGGCGAAGAGGAGCTTCAAGCGGCGGTCGTCGGTCCACGGGACGGAGGTGGGCGCGAGTTCGTTGAGCCATTCGCGTTGTTCTGGCGCAAGGTGTGCGGCGAATGCGGCGTCGAGCGGTTGGGCTTGGGCATCCTTGGCGAGCTTGAGGCCGGTGAACGCGCGGGCGAGGCATTGGCGGATGGCCGTCTGGTCGATCGGGGGGAAGTCGAGTTCGGGGAGCGCGGCGGCGACGAGGTTGACGCGGCCGATCCATTGTTTCACGGCGTGGTTGAAAAGCGGCAGCTCGAAACAGCCCTCGAGATGCGCGTCGGCGAGGCAGGCGCCGCTGAGCGCGGGCGAGAAGCCGGTGTCGCCGGTGAGGTGTTCGCGGTGGATGACGAGGCCGAGGAGTTTCTCCTGACGCACGGCGGCGACGCGTTTGTGCGTGCGGTCGTAGAGGTGCTCGATGCGCGTGTCCAGCAGGTGCGGAAACATCTCGGCGAACCATTCGCGGCGCACGGCGGTGGCGAGACCGGCGAGGGTACGCGCGGCGCCGCGGGTCTCGACTTCGCGCAACGTGGCGGCGACGAAGAGCGGGGCCTTTTGCACGACGCTCTCGCGCATGAGTGTCGCGTGGCGGCCGCCGGGGAGGTCGCATTCGAGCGTGCCCTGGTCGCGGCGCAGGCAGAGTTGGTCGATGAAACCGGTGGCGATGCAGCGGAGGAGCGCGTCGGGATTGGGGCGGGCGGCGGACGCGGCGGTTGAACTCGAGGACGGTTGCGATTGACGGGAGCCTTGGCCTCCCTCTCCTCCCGCCGTGGGAGGAGAGGGCTGGGGTGAGGAGGGCTGTTTTGATTGGGGATTCCCCTCACCCCGACCCTCTCCCCACTCGTGCCTCGCGGGGAGAGGGCGAAGATTTGCCGCTGCCTCTGCTTGCGAGCCGGAGGCAGCGGACGTGGCGAGGCCGTGCGATTCGGCGATCTGCAAAATCTGCTCCCACGTCTGGCCCACCTGGCGGGCGGTCTGGGCGTGAACCCCGGCGCGGCGGCATTCCTCGACGCTGAATCGCACGTCGCAAGCGAACTCGAAGGCGCGCATCAGCGTGAAGAAATCCGAGGCGTCGTTGGTTTCAAAATGATCGCGCGTCTCGGTTGCGCCGCGGTCGTCGCGGTTGAAACGCGTGAGGAGATCGCGGCCGCTCACGAGCGCGGCGCACAGCGCGGCGTCGCGCACGCAGCCGCGACGGGCGGCCTCGAGCAACATGCGTGAGTAACGCGGGTGCAACGGCAGCCGCAGCATCTGGCGCCCGAGCGCGGTGATGTCGTGGTCGCGGTCGGGCGCGTCGGTGGCCACGGCGAGCGCACCGAGGATGCGCAGGAGTTGTTCGGCGCGCTCGACGGATTGCGGGTCGGGATGATCGAGCCAGTCGAATTCCGCGGCGCGCTGGATGCCGAGCGAGTGGAGCAGCAGCACGACTTCCGCGAGGTCGCTGCGCTGGATCTCCGGCGTGTTGCGTTCGGCGCGGTTGAGGTGCCCGCTCTCGGTCCACAACCGGTGGCAGGTGCCGGGAGCGGTGCGGCCGGCGCGGCCTTTGCGCTGGTCAGCGGAGGCGCGGCTGATTTCCTCGAGGAACAACGTGCCGATGCCGCGCTCGGCGTCGTAGCGGGCCACGCGTGCGAGGCCGGCGTCCACGACGTGACGGATGCCGTCGATGGTGACGCTGGTCTCGGCGACGTTGGTGGACACGACGACTTTGCGCAGCGGATTCGGGGCGAAGGCGCGATCCTGGTCCTCGGCAGGCAGATCGCCGTGGAGCGGGATGCAAGCGACGCGCTCGCGGAATTTCTCGTGGCTGACGGCGTTGATCGTGGCGTTGATCTCGGACATGCCGGGCATGAAGACGAGCACGTCGCCGTCCGCGCCGGAGTCGATGATGCGTGTGATGGTTTCGGCGGCTTGCTCGGAAATCGGGCGCTGGTCGCGGGCCGTCTGGTAGCGGACTTCGACGGGGAAGCTCTGGCCTTCGGAAACGAGGATGGGGCAGGGGAGGTCCGGCGTGGCGGGCGCGGCGAGGTAGTTGGCGACGGGTTCGGCGTCCAGCGTGGCGGACATGACGACGAGCTTGAGGTCGGGGCGGCGGGTTTCCTGCAAGCGTTTCACCAGCGCGAGCGAGACGTCGCTGAGCAGATTGCGCTCGTGAAATTCATCGAACAACACCGCGCCGATCCCGCGCAGATCGCGGTCCTCCTGCAACCAGCGCAGCAGTACGCCCTCGGTCACAAACGAAATGCGGGTGCCGGGACTGGTGCGGTCCTCGAAGCGAATCTGGTAGCCGACCTCGTTGCCGAGCTTGCTGTTTCGTTCCCACGCTACGCGCGCCGCCACGGTGCGCGCGGCGACGCGCCGGGGTTGGAGCACGACGATCCGGTCCGCGCCCGCGAGGCCGGCGTCGAGGAGCATTTGCGGCACCTGCGTGGTCTTGCCGGAGCCGGTGGGCGCGACGAGCACAAGGCGGTTGCCCGCGCGCAAATCTGCGAGGATCGCCGCGTGAATCTGCCAGATGGGAAGGGAGCGCTGCACGACGCGTCGCGGGCGCGAAAGGCGCGGCTACGTCACTTGAGCACCTGCCGCAGGATCAGCGTGACGACGCTGAGGATCGTCATGAAGCCAGCGGGCATGAACTTGCGGCCCTTGGCGAACTTCATGCCGAAATACACCAGCAGCACTCCGACGAACACGTCTGCGAGCCACGGCGGCACCGCAACGACGTTGCAGATGATCAGCGGGATCGCGCAGATCACCGACGCGATGAGCGACGCTTTGCTCCCCGCTTTCAGGAAGCCGATGAGGCCGCCGACGATGAGGAGGACGATGTAAATCCACAGGATGAGGCTGGGTGTCATAATTGGCTGGGGCGGTTTGCCGGGTTAATGGGCGTGGTTTTCAGTTTGGTTTAATTTGCGGAAACAACGGGACGGCTCGGATGATCTTTGACCTTCGAAAGCCGTGCTTCGGCTGGATAGAAACAGTCCCCGGATCATGGGTTGATTCGCGGCACCTATGGCGACGCCCAAGCATCCGTTGAAAAGCTCTTGCCTGCGTAGCTGAATCCGGAGGTGCAGTTCTGTCACAGTGGATCACCAACTTGGGCAAACGGCATTGCCCGTCAGTCAATCGTCGTGGCGGCTGGGGACTTTGCGGGTCCGTGTGTCCGTCAGCTACTTGAGATTTTCCGGATTGAGCGGCTTCAAGTCCTTTGGCACGAACACCCCGTCTTTGCGGATCAGTTCGTCATCAAACCAGATTTCGCCGCCGCCCCATTCCTTGCGCTGTATCAGCACCATGTCCCAGTGTACTGCCGAGCGATTGCCGTTGTCCGCGACTTCGTACGCCTGACCGGGGGTAAAATGCAGCGAACCCGCGATCTTTTCATCGAACAAAATGTCCACCATCGGGTTCATGATGTACGGATTGAAGCCGAGCGAAAACTCACCGATGTAGCGCGCCCCCGCGTCGGTATCGAGAATCTCGTTCAAACGTTTCTCGTTGCTGCCCGTCGCCTTCACGATCTTGCCGTTGTTGAATTCCAGCCGGATGTTTTCGAAACGGGTGCCCGAATACAGGGTGGGTGTGTTGAATTGAATGTGGCCGTTCACGGAATCCTTCACCGGGCAGGAGAAGACCTCGCCATCCGGAATGTTGCGCAATCCCTCGCACAAGATGGCGCCAATTCCCTTGATGCTGAACGTGAGGTCGGTGCCAGGTCCTTTGATGTGAACCCGGTCGGCCCGGCTCATGCGGTTGCGCAAGGGGACCATCGCCTTGGCCATGCGTCCATAATCCATGGTGCAGACGTCGAAATAGAAGTCCTCGAACGCCTCGGTGCTCATGCCCGCCGCCTGGGCCATGCTTGGTGTCGGCCACCGCAAAACACACCAGCGGGTCTTGTTCACGCGGTAGTTCAACACCGGGCGCAGCACTTTCGAGTAGAGGACCATTTTTTCGCTCGCCACATCGCTGGATTCGTTGGCGTTGTGGCTGCCGCGAATGGCGATGTATGCCTGAACCTTGCGCATCCGGAACATCTCAATGTCGCGGATCAAACCTGCGTGCTTCTCATCCGTCGCCCGCACAATCTCGCGGGTGACGCGGCTGTGCCGCACCTCGACCAGCGGAATCGCCCCTGCCGCCCGGGCAGCCCGCATCAACTCGACCGTGAATTCATCCGGGATGTCGATCATGTCGAGCAGGATCCGCTCGCCCTTTTTGAGCCGGGCGGAATAGTTGATGAGCAGCTTGGCGAGCTTGGGATAACGCGGGTCAGTCATATTGAGTGCGAGAAAATATGCCTGGCGGCCACCATGTCGAGCCGGGAATCGCCAAATCGAAGGCTCCCGCGCGTTGACCCGTCCGGCCATTTTCCTGCGGATAAAACCGGGGCATCATCCGTCCTGTTGATGCGTTCTTCCCTATTTTCCACGGCGCGTGCCTGTCCCAGTTGCCCTGTAAACATTCGCCCGTCGGCGGGGCTGCCCTCATTTGGAGAAGCCAGTGGCGCACCGAGAATGATCAACGCGCCGTTGGCCGAAATGCGATCTCCAGGTCTTCCGTCGGCACCTCTGCAGCGGAAAACTGGGCGTCAAAAAGCCGCACCGGAGAATTTCCCGCCAGATCCTCAAGTCGTGGATCAACCGCGACGATATACTGACTGTCTCGCCAAGGACGGTGGGGGTGGAGAATCCAGATGGTTTCGTCGGAACGGACTTCGATCCTGCCGCTGACAAGTTCCCCGCGGTCATCTTTCACGCTCACCATCCGGTCCAACAACGCCCGGTCCATAGGTCGCGGAAAGATGATTTGCAGCGGCTGCCCAGTTCCAGCCGGCGGCACAGTAACCCGCCAATCCTTCGTCAACGGCAGCGTGCGCTCCGCCGCGCGTGTGCGAAATTTCTTGGTGAACGCCTCGCCCAACTCCCGCCCCGAAGCATCTAGCATCGTCCGATGCACGATGAGCGTATAAACCTCATCCGGCTTCAAAACCGGGCCAAGCAACACCCCCAGTTGGATACCCTGCTTGATGCGCCCGGGATGGATCAACAACGTCAATCGCTTCCCATCCTCGCTCCACAACTCCGTTCGCCGCCATGGGTCCTCCACCAACCGCCCGTGCTGATCCAGCAATTCAACATGACTGAAAATTTCCCGCGTCTGTCGCATCGGCTGGGAAAAGTGGAGGTAGAACTTGAGCTGATTGGCCGGCAGTTCGTTCGCCGAGGGATAAACCGCTGTCACCCGGGTAATTTGCGAAGGCGGCGCTGGCGGTACTTGATACTCGATCCGTCCGACCCGGCCCATTCCCCAATCGACCACGGCAGCGTACCGCTGGCCGGCAACCAGCGCGTATCGCGGCGTAAACCGCAACTGGCTGCCCTTGCGAACGTAGTCCCCGAGCATCGCCTCTCCGTCGCCTTTTGAATCCGCGGGCTTCAAGCCCAGCCGCAACCACCGCTCGCCCGTCTCCTGCGCCAGACCTCCTTCCGTAATCAGGCGGCTTTGTGCCTCCGGAATCGTCGCCACCACCGCTATCCGCGTCGGTTCGCTTCCGGCTTCAATGGTCACCAGCGCATCCGCCGCCGACGCCTGACCGGCGGCAATTGTCAGGGCAATCAAGCCCCACATTCTCCGCCGCCAGTCCGGCGCGCGACAGCCAGCATCCTCCGCTCCCATGAACAGCTTTCCGCCCTGTCAGGGCAGATCCAACGCCGCCAGCGCCAGACCCTTTTGCGCGTCCTGTTGGAGCGCCAGCGCCTTGTTTGCATCCAACCGGTCCAGATGCATAACCCCGTGATACGCTTCCACCATCTTGATTCCGGCCACCGACGGCTCACCCTTAGCGTCCAGCCGGCGCACGGCCTTTTCATTGATGGCCGTCTTCTCGCTCACGAGGCCGGCATCAATCCGCACCGTCCAATAGGGGCTCGGTCCAAACGGCTTGCGGGCATGATGGAACCGGTGGGTGTTCATCAGGATGTATGATTTC
>CAZUUP010000195.1:0-9612 GCA_964623105.1 uncultured Akkermansia sp. | reverse complement strand
ACAAATCCCGTCGCGACGCCATTCAGCGGCACCACACCGTCACGCACCTGCTGCACTGGGCTTTGCACGAAGTTGTGAGCAAGGAAGCTTCGCAGAAGGGTTCGTTTGTGGGGCCGGACAAGCTGACCTTCGACTTCAACAGCGCGGCGCTGACGCCGCAACAGGTGGCCGACATCGAGAAGCTCGTGAACGAGCGCATCCTTGAAAATGCCGGCGTGTCGTGGATCGAGGTGCCCTACGCGGACGTGAAAGCGCGCAAGGACGTGATGCAATTTTTCGGTGACAAGTACGGCGACATGGTGCGTGTCGTGCAAATCGGCGGGCACGCCCAGCGGTTGGATGGCTATTCCCTGGAGCTGTGTGGTGGTACGCACACGCGGGCGACGGGCGAAATTGGTTTGTTCCGCATCGTGGGGGAGTCGGCGATTGCAGCGGGGGTGCGGCGCATCGAGGCCGTGGCGGGTCTGGCGGCTTACGAGTTGGCGAACCAGCAATTGCGGCTGCTGCGCGCGGTGGCTGGCCAGCTCAATTCGCCAGTAGTCGAGCTGGAGAAGAAGGTTGAAAGCGTGCTGGCGCAGCAAAAGGAACTGGAGCGCCAGGTGCGCGTGGCGATGCAGCGCAACGCCTCGAACGCGGCGAGCGAACTGTTGCTGGGAGCGGTGACGATCAATGGCGTGCCGCTGATCACCCACAACTTGGGGGATGCGGACGCGGAGTTGATGCAGGCGACGGCGGACGCGCTCAAGGGGCGTTTCAAGGGTGTCGTGGTGCTGGGGGGCGGGGCGTCGGGTGCGGTGACGTTGCTGGCGACGGTGTCTGCGGAGTTCACCGGCCGGGTGCAGGCGGGCAAGATCATTCAGGCGATTGCGCCGGTGGTCGGCGGCAAGGGTGGCGGGAAACCGGACAATGCGCGCGGCGGCGGGAAGGACGCGACAAAGCTGGACGAGGCGCTGGCGAAGGTGCGGGGATTGCTCGGCTAGCGGGTGTCCGGCGCGACGCGACGAACGGTCCGGCGCGGTTTGGGGTGCACCTCTTCCACGGTCCGGTCCGCGTCGATTCAGTCCATCGCGGTTGCTCGGCGCGGGCCGGGTTTACTGAGGGGGGAGCCCACCAGCGAGATTGTGTTTGTCCCGCGAACGGTTGCGGTGGTCCAATTCTGTCTTACGTTGCTGCAATGTTGGTCAGGAGTTCAACCAAGCGACAAAACTTTGGGCCGTCCAACTGCAATACACGGTAGAGGATCACGTCACCCGGCGTTCCGCGTTGCGGCTGTTCTGGCTTGATAACAAGGCATTCTTGAAGGTCAAAAACTATCAGGCTGCACGCCCGCCAAGCTCCGCTGCGGCCAATCCTCCCCAACTCGAAGCGTCCTCAAACCATGCGAGTTCTGCCGCTGGGGCACGGGTTGGAGCGTCGTCCCTGAAGAGCGAGCGGCTCGTAGCAGGTGCGGTGGGGAAGCTGATCGCACCGTCGGAGGCGGTTTTACCTTGTCCCGCACCCGCGCCACCTCGCGCGTGGCGTGCTCTCTGGGCCGCGGGCGTGGTATGCGAATGTTCGAGCGGCGCGCTGGGGACGGACGCGCCCTATCACGATTTGCCCGGCCGAGTGGTCGAGCCACGGGCGGGAGTGCAAATCTGTGCGCCACTCTCGCCCGTGTTCATCTTCAACCGCGCCCTGCCGTGGTTCTGGCCGTCCCGCAAGGAGGGCTGGGCATAGCGCGGCAATGGCGTGCAGGGTTGACCCGTCTTGAATCTTCAAGTCCCGCCGGGACGAATGAGTCGCACGCAATCCGTTTCTGCCGTCCCTGTCGGGACTTGGTTCTTTCCCTCCCCTGACCCAGCACTGAAGTGCCGGGCGGCGGCAGGGGGATGGAGAGTTGGAAGCAATCGGGATGCGCTCCGGGAATGCCGGAGGGTTTTGATGGGCCTCGACTTTTCGAGCGTGGGACGTAGCCTTGAGCGGCGTGAACCGGTTGATTTACGTTGAAACCAGCATTCCGAGTTTCTATTTCGAGGCCCGGCCCGGTGCCCAGATGCAGGCGCGGCGGGAGTGGACCCGCGAATGGTGGGATCTCGCGCGATGGCAGGATGCTCTGTTCACCTCAGCAGTCGTCATAACCGAGTTGCGCGAAACGCCTGATCCCGTGAAGTTGCAGGAGATGATTGAACTGCTCGCTCCCCTCCCGCGGCTGCCTTACACGGACGAGATTGACACAATTGTGGAGGTGTATCTTTCCCATAAGCTGATGCCGGCGGACAGCGGCGGCGATGCCCACCACCTCGCTCTCGCTTCCTTTCACCGCTGCGATGGGCTGGTGACGTGGAACTGCAAGCATCTGGCCAACCCGAACAAGGCGGACCAAATTCGTCTGGTGAACGGTTCGCTGGGGCTGCACACCCCGCAGCTTGTAACCCCCCTTGGAAATTCTGGAGTCCATGCCATGACCCGATCACCCATGAATCCTCACGACGACGGCTTGGAGTGGCTGCGTGACGTCCGCCGCAAGCTGCTGGAGGAGTCCGGCGGGAACCTCCGACGCCTCGGCGAGCGCTACCGGCAGGTCGAAGCGGCCGAACCAGGAAAGGTGGTTGATCCCAGGAAGTTGCTCGCCGACGCGGTACGCAAAACGGTGGTTTGAAGACTTGGGTTTTCGATCTGGCTGGCTGGAGTCAGAAGGATGGCGTTGGCGGTTGGGCACGGAGTCGTCAACGCGCCGCTTTGGGGCTTTCGAGTGGTGCGGAGGCGGCGCGCTGGGGACAGACGCGCCCCACCTGGTGGCGGGAAGGGAGTTTCTGCTGTCGCGGGGTGAACGGGAGGCTACACTTCGCGCATGGCGAGTTACGAAAATCGCGTCGCGGAAAATGTGCCGGGCAGATTTTACGTTGATAATCAGTGCATTTATTGCGGGCTTTGCGATGAGACTGCGCCGACTGTGTTTCGTGGGCGGAGCGAACGGGATTATGCGTTCGTGTTTCGGCAACCGGCGACCGAGGAGGAGTTGCGGTTGGTGATGGAGTCGGTGGAGAATTGTCCATCGGCGGCGATTGGCGTGGATGGGCGGTGATGGCGCGAATTGGAATATGGGCGAGGAATGAGCATGAAAACACGAGGCAATGAGAACGGGAACGGTGGCAGCGCGCGGCGGGTGTTCTTGCAGACGTTGGCGGCGGTGCCGCTGGGATTGAGTGGCTTGCTGGCGAGGGCGGCGGAGGCGCGGGTGCCGGTGGTGGACACGCATGTGCATTGCTTTGCTGGGGGGAAGGAGGCGCGGTTTCCGTATCATCCGCAGGGTCCGTATCGACCGGAGAAGGCGTCGCCGCCGGAATTGTTGTTGGAGCGGATGGACGGCGCGGGGGTGGATTTTGCGGTGATCGTGCATCCTGAGCCGTATCAGGATGATCATCGGTTCCTGGAGCGGTGTTTTGAGGTGGGCGGGAAGCGGTTGAAGGGGACGTGCCTGTTTTTTGCGGGGCGGGGCGGGTCGATTTCGGCGATGCAGGCTTTGGTGAAGCGGAATCCGGGGCGGGTGGTGGCGGCGCGGATTCATGCGTATCAGGCGGACCGGTTGCCGCCGTTTGGGAAGCCGGAGTTGCGCGAGTTATGGCGGGCGGCGGCGGATTTGGGTTTGGGGGTGCAGTTGCATTTCGAGCCGCGATTTGGGATCGGATTCGAGCCGTTGATCCGGGAATTCTCGGGGACGACGGTGATCATCGATCACCTGGGGCGGCCGTTTCAGGGAACGCGGGAGGATCACGCGGCCATCATACGCTGGGCGCGTTTGCCGAACACGGTGATGAAGATTTCGTCGTTGCCGGCACCGGGGGAACAAGCGTCGGAGAAGGTGGCGGGAGTGGTGGGGGAACTGGTTCGGGCGTTTGGACCGGACCGGTTGATTTATGGTGGCGGGTTTGACGAGAATGCCACGGCGGAGACGTATCGGGCGTATCGGGAGCGAACGAGGGCGTTGCTGGCGGGATTGTCCGGTGCGGAGCAGGGGAAGGTGTTGGGTGGAACGGCGGCGCGGGTGTTTGGGTTTGGCGCGGTGTAACACGGGGGCTTGGAAAAAAAGAAACTGGCGGCTGCTTGCGCAGGCCGCCAGGTACACTTTTGTGTTGGCAGGACGTCAGGCGTGAAGCCCGACGCTGACAGGTAGGATGCAGGTGGGATTATTTGCCCCAGCCATGATGACCGGGGCGGTGGGTGTGACATTCTTTCGTTTGGCGAAATAATGTTTCATCTGCATGGCATGAGGAATAGCAGGGGGCATACCAACCTTGAATACAGGGGAATTGGGGCGTTTTTTGCTGAGTTCGCGCCGGGGGTTAGCGGATAGATGTCTTGTTGTTGGACAGCGTGTCTCTTTTTTCCAGCGCGAAGTGGGGCAGGGGGGCGGTACGCTTTCGGCCGGGTGCTGCTGGCGAGCGCTGGACCGGGCGTAGTTCACTGGCGGCGCGGGGAATCGCCGGGGATCGAGGCGCGGTGGTCGAGATCGAAGCGCAGTTGCCGTTTTTCGATGGTGAGAGTTGTGCGGGTGGCGAGGGTGAGGGCTTCGAGGGCTTCGCGCGGGGTGAGGTTCCAAGCTCGCAGGCTGGCCCGGTAGAAATGCCACGCGTCGGGCGAGGTGGCGGGAGGGAGGATTTCGGGATAGCCGCTCCAAATCGATGTGAAGGTGCGGGCGAGGAGCGGTTGGAGGCGAGGCCAGTCCCGGTCGAAGCAATCGAGGTGCGGCGGAAAGGGGCGGGTGAGGAGTCGGTCGGCGGTGGCGGGATCGGCGATTGAGATTGCCGGGGTCACGGGGTCGGGCGGGGCGTGCAGAAGGAGGCAAGGCGCGCGGAAGGTGGCGCGGATGCGGGTCTGCTTTTCGAGGGCGCGCACGGCTTCGAGGAGGGTGGCGGCCGCGGGTAATCCGGCCCGGGCGCGGCGGAAGAAGTAAAACTCGTCGATGGCGCCGGGCATGATTACGAGGGCCTTGACCACCGCGTTGGACTGGAACGCGTCGAGCAGGGTGGGGGCGAAGTTGGTGGCGGTGAGTTCACGCACGGCGGAAGGAAGAGGCATCCGGGCGAGTGCGGTTTCCCACGGTTCCGCGGCGGAAGTTGCAATCGTCAGGATGGCGAAGATCAGGGCGGCAAATGGGAGGGCGAGCACGCGTGCGAGGCGCGCTCCCGGTTGCGCCGCGGAATTGGTTTCGGAGTTTGGGTTGGAAGCGACGGCCATTCCTAGAGCGAGAGTTGGACGGCGCGTTCCTGCAACTGACCAGCCCAGCGGTCGTAGTAACTGAAGAGGCGGTAGATTTCTTCGAGGCGGCGGAGTGGAAGGAAATCGCGGCGGAGTTCGGGCGTTTCCGGGGGCGGCGCATTGAGCCATGCCGGGTTCAGGCTCTGGAGTTCAGTATCAAGGGCGGTCCGGCGGGCATTGATTTTTTGCTGGAGTGAATGGACCTGATCCAGCCAGTCGAGGCCACGGGTATAGAATTGGACTTTGAGCATGGGGGAGACGGCCCGGGCACGTTCGGCGAGGAAGGCATCAACCTGGCGGCAGAGCTGCCCCACTTCCATGAAGAGGTCCATGGTCTCGGGGAGAATTTGCTGGAGTTGGGCGGGTTTGGTGCCGAGTTCGAGTTCGAGGAGGTGCTGAAGGCGGGGTTTGGTCTCGCGCAGGCACTGGTAGGCGGCGTTGAGCGCGAGGTAGCGTTCGGCGGCGGCGGTCTGCTCGGTCGGCGGGGCGTTGTGGAAGCGGTCGGGGTGAACTTCGGCGGAGCGGGCCAGGAAACGGTGCTTCAAGGACTCGGTATCGAGCCACGGCTGCCGCGGTTCGGCGAACAGGCGGAAGTGATCGGTCATGCCCGGGCGGCGCGGTGGAGCGGACGGGCGTCAGGCGCTGAAGCTTTCGCCGCAGGAACAACTGGTGGCGGCGTTGGGGTTTTTGACCTTGAACCCGCCGTCCTGAAGGGCATCCACGTAGTCGAGTTCGGAGCCGGTGACGTAGAGCGCGCTCTTGGGGTCAACCACGACGCGAACTCCGGCCGTCTCGACGAGGATGTCGCGGCTGGCGGGTGCGTCCTGGAGATCCATTTTGTATTGCAGGCCGGAACAGCCGCCGCCGACGACAGCGACTCGCAGGACACCTTGTTTGCGGCCCTGTTTGGTGAGGAGCGAGGTGACTTTGTTCGCAGCCGAGGCAGTGAGGCGGATGAGGCGTTCGTCGCCCACGCGAAAACCTTGCGGGGCGGTGGCGGCGGGTCTGTGGGCGGTCGGAGCGATCATAGGCGAGGGCAAGGTACTGGCGGTTGGGGGTGGCGTCAATGCGGCTCCGCGAACGGCGATCTTCGCATTCTCATTTGTGGGCTGGGGTTGCGGGCGGATTTGCAATCGGCGCGGCTTGCCGGTGGGTGCGGCATCTTTGCTTGCAACGCAACACGAAGATCACTCCCCCGTGGGTTTCCCGGGGATTGGGCGTGCGGGGCGGAACGCCCCGGTTGGTCGGCGGATCGTTCCATCGTGAGGCGAAGTGATTTCGGGCAGCGCAATCCGTTGGAACGACTTGTTTGGGTGGAAAAAATTGGTTCCAAAGGACAACGCGTTGGGCGATGTTCAGAAACTATGAACCTCTCCCGACGAAAGTTTCTGAAGGCAAATGGTGCCTTGGTGGCCTTGCCTTTCCTGCATTCGCTGAGTGACGTCTCCGGGGCTCCCGTGCGCGACGCAGTGAAACCGGCGCGAAGGTTGGTGATGATGTATGCCCCCAACGGACTGGTTCGCCGGTGCTTTTTTCCGGGGGAGGAAACGGCGGATTTGCCGGGTTTTGTCGGAGGGTTCAACGCGGACAAGTTCAAGAACCAGCGGCGCATCCCAAACAAGCCGGGCATCTACCCGGTGACGCTGACGCAGACCATGCAGCCGTTGGCACCGCACAGCAGGGACATAACCCTGGTGACGGGTCTGGACCGCACGTACAAGGATGGGCAGGACGTTCACGCGCAGGGTGCCTCCTGTTATCTGACCAGTGTTTCCCCCGAACAGGCGGCGGCACGGGGTATGGCGCATCCCAACGGCCGCAGCCTGGATCAGGTGATCGGCGACCAGGTCGGGCATGCCACGGTTTTCAACACGCTGGAGGTCAGTTGCAACGGCTTCAAGGCGGGGAAAGAGGACATCTACTTCGACAACATTTCATGGTACGGGCCGAATCGCATTGCGCCGTCGATCAAGGATCCGAAAAAACTGTACGACCGGCTGTTCATGGAAAACAGTTACCGGACCCACGTGGCCGATGTTACCGACCTTGTGCTCGCGGATGCGAAGGCCTTGCAAAAGAAGCTTGGTCGCGGCGATCGCGAAACGCTGGGCGACTTCATGGAAATGATTCGCAATGTGGAAGTCCGCATCGCGCGGTTGGCAAAGCTGGTGGCCACGGCGGACGTGAAGATTCCGAAGAATGAAATCCTGCCGCGCGGCGAGTATATCCGGTTGCAGGCGGATTTGATGCTGCTGGCCCTGCAAATGGGAATCACCAACGTCTGCACCTTCATGCTGGGACCGGAACGATGGGAGGCGCCGATGCTTTACGAGGGCGTTTTCGACAAGCCGGTGAATCACCATACGATGACGCACAATCAAAAAGGCGATGGGTACAAGTCGCTGCAAAAGATCGATGTCTTTCACATGGAACAGTACGCCTATGTGTTGCGCCGGATGAAGGAGATCAAGGAAGCGGACGGTACATCGCTGCTGCACAACTCGCTGGTTACCTACGGCGCGGGACTGGGCGATGGCGCGACGCATCAGTATTTCGACCTGCCGCTGATCGTGGCCGGCACCGGGCAGGGGCAGATCAAGCAGGGGCGCTTCGTCCAGTGCAAGAGCGGCACGCTCAATTCGAACATGTGGCTGACGCTGGCCCGGTTGATGGGGCTGGAACTCAAGCAATACGCCGACAGTTCGGGCGTGATCTCCGACCTCTGGACCTGAGGTGTCCTGCATGTTTTTTCCGAGGCTGACAGTCTGCGGCGCGTGGTTGAGCATCCTTGCCCTTTCGTTGTGCGAGAGTCGTGGAGCGGACGATTTTGAGGGATTCATCCGTCCCCTTTTCGGCAGGCAATGCGTCAAGTGTCATGGCGGCGAAAAGACGAAGGGCAAGGTCAATCTCAAGGATGTCACCAGTGCGGCGGGCCTCCTGTCCCGGCCGGAATTGCTCAACCAGTTGATCAAGGTCGTCGATTCCCGGGAGATGCCACCCGAGACCGAGCCGTCGCTGGGCGAAGCGGAGCAGGCACGTTTGCTCGCTGCCTTGAAGGCCTTGCTGGCGCAGTCGGCGGAGCACGCTGGCGCACCGTCGGTGGGGCTCCGGCGCTTGAACCGGTTTCAGTACAACAACGTGGTGCGGGACCTGTTTGGTCTCCGGCGAGATGTCTTCAGCCTCCCGGAAAAACTTATGACCAGGGAGGGGGATTACCTGGGTTCGGGGGCCATGCCGGACAAGGTCAAGGTGGCCTGTCTGGCGCTGAATCCGCTGCCTGGCTTGCAGGACGTGAACGCGTTCCCGAAGGACTTGCGGGCGTCTCACGGTTACGACAATCAGGCCAACCAGCTCACGCTCTCGCCGCTGCTGCTGGACTCCTTTTTGAAACTCGGCGTATCGATTCTCCACAGTCCCGACTTCACTGAGAAGAACGTTGGCGTCTGGCGGGAGTTCTTTGCGGCACCGGAGCCGGGGGCAGACTTGCAGGCGGAGATCCGTCGGCGAATGGGCCCGTTTTTGCAACGGGCGTTCCGGCGGGTAGTGGATGAGGCCACGGTGAACCGCTACGTGGACTACGCCTTGGGGCAGACGCGTCGCGAACTGTCGTTCACGGACAGCATGAAGAAAGCTGCGTCCGCAGTCATGTCTTCGCCGCTTTTTCTTTACCAGTATGCAGTGGACGACGTTGCGGAACAGCCGTTTGAACTGGCCGCGCGCCTGTCGTTTTTTCTCTGGGGCAGCAGCCCGGATGCGGAACTGCTGCGTCTGGCGCAAAGCGGCACGCTTGTCCGACCGGAGGTGCTCGACCGGACGGTGGATCGCATGCTCGCGGACCCCAAGATCGAGCGGTTCCTCGACACTTTTCCGGCGCAATGGATGCAGCTTGAAAACGTGCTTTCCGCCACCCCCGACCCGGCCAAGGCGCGGTTGTTCAGCGTGGACAAAGGCTCGCCTGCCAGCACCCACATGGTCCTCGAACCGTTGCTGCTCTTTGAGGCGGTGTTTCTGGAGAACCGGCCGATCCGGGAACTCATCCAGCCGGCTTTTGGCTATCGAAGCGATTTTCTCCGCACTTGGTATGAAGCAGATTTGAACCCGCCGATGCCGGATGTCCCCCGGTTGCTGGAGGAGAACCGCGCCCTCGAGGCGCGGCGTGTCTCCCTCCGGGCGGACATCGAGAAAACGCGGGGCGAACTGGGCGCCTTGCTCGACCCGGTCAAAACCCGCTTGCTGGCCGCCCGGCAGCCGGCTGCGGGGACGGGCAAGGCGGTGGATTTGCAACCGATCGCCGCCTGGGATTTGGCGGATTCTTTGAAAGATGTCGTGGGATCGTTGGATCTGCGGGCGAAAGGCAAGGCCGGGCGGCGGGAC
>CAZUUP010000194.1:0-9649 GCA_964623105.1 uncultured Akkermansia sp. | reverse complement strand
CCGCAGATGAGTGCTGGTCAGTGTCAGTTAGTGGTTTTCTCCGTTGGCCCTGGTTGCAACTGCGGCCGTTAGGATTATTGGCGGGCGTTGCGGTGGGGGCGGGGTTGGGGGGCGGGGCGGGATATTCGGCGGCGCGGTGAGGACACCGCGGCCCCACCTTTTTTTGGGGGGGTGGAAGGTTCCGCGTTTTCTGGTGGAGTGCGGCGGTGGCGGGTCAGCAGCGGTGGCGGGAGCCGGTGGATTCGACGATTTCCCGGATTTTGGAGCGGAGCTGGTCGGGTTTGAAGGGTTTTTGGAGGAAGCCGTCGAGGCCGTCGGAACTGAAGCGGGTGGAGACTTCCTGTTCGTTGAAGCCGCTCATGAGGAGGACGCGGGCGGTGGGTTTGCGGCGGCGGATTTCGCGGAAGGTTTCGGCACCGTCCATCTTGGGCATGGTGAGGTCGAGGAGGACGAGGGTGATCTGGTCGGGGGCGCGGGCGAAGATCTCGACGGCTTCGCGGCCATCGGCCGCTTCGAGGGCTTGGAAGCCGAACGATTCGACGAGTGCGGTGCAGACGGAGCGGATGCTGGGTTCGTCGTCAACGACGAGGATGGTGCCGGAGCCCCGCCATTCACTGGGTGAGGCGGGCGCGGAGCGGAATTCCTCGGCGGAGCCGGCGGTGCGGGGGAGGAGGAGGCGGAAGGTGGTGCCGCGGCCGGGTTCGCTGGAGACTTTGAGGGCGCCTTGATGGCCGCGGACGATGCCAAGGACGGCGGCGAGTCCGAGGCCGCGGCCGGTGAACTTGGTGGTGAAGAAGGGGTCGAAGATGCGGGCGACGGTTTCGGGGCTCATGCCGGAGCCGTCGTCGGAGACCTCGAGATAGACGTAGTCGCCGGCGGGAAGTTCGGGGGCGAGGTGGGTGGCGCGGAGGAAGGCGGAGTCGGCGTGCTGAAGGCCGGTGGTGATGTCGATGTGGCCCGGGCGGTCGCCGATGGCGTCGGAGGCGTTGATGACGAGGTTCATCAGGATTTGCTGCATCTGGGTGGCGTCGGCGCTGACGGGGGGAAGCGGTTTCGTGAGGCGGAGGCGGAGGCTGGCTTTTTTGCTGATGGAGAGCTGGAGGAGGGGGGCGGAGTCTTCGACCAGGGAGCTAAGGTCGATGCGTTTGAGGACGAAGCGGCCCTTGCCGGAGTAGGCGAGCATCTGTTTGCAGAGGTCGGCGGCGCGGAGGGCGGTGGTTTCGGCCTGGTCGAGCTGGCGGTCGGGGTCGGTGCCCTTTTTGAGGGCCATGCGGGAGAGGGTGAGGTTGCCGAGGATGCCGGTGAGGAGGTTGTTGAAGTCGTGGGCGATGCCGCCGGCGAGGATGCCGAGGCTTTCGAGTTTCTGGGATTCCTGGAGGCGGCGTTCAAGTTCGCGACGTTCCTGTTCAGCGCGTTGGCGCTGGGTGGTGTCCTGGATGACGGCGACGAAGACGGGCGGGGTTTCGGCGCGGGAGAGGAGGAGGCGGACTTCGACGGGGTAGGTGGAGCCGTCCTTGCGGCGGTGAGTGCATTCGAAGGTGACGAGGGTTTCGGTGCCGGCGCGGAGGGGGGCGGTGAGTTGCTGGAAGGCGGCGGGTGAGAGGGGTGCCTTGAGGTCGAGGGGCGTGAGTTTTTTGAGTTCGTCGAGGGAGTAGCCGAGGTTTTTGCGGGCGCCCTGGTTGACGCTGAGGAAGCGGAGGGTATCGGCGTCGAAGACGTAAATTTCGTTGAGGGAGGTGTCGAGGATGCGGCCGAGGCGTTCGTTGAGTTTTTCGGCTTCGCGGCGGGCGGTGATGTCGAGGGCGACCCCGGACATGCGGACGGGTTTCCCGGTGGGGTCGCGGAAGACGTCGCCCACGCCCTGCAGCCAGCGGATGGAGCCGTCGGGGCGGACGAGGCGGTGCTCGACTTCGTAGGGCTCGCGGTAGTCGAGGGAGCGTTTGATCTTGAGGGCGAGGTATTCGCGGTCGTCGGGGTGGATGTGGCGGAGATAGGATTCGTAGCGGCCATCGAACTCGGCGAGGGGGATGCCGAAGAGGCGGGCGATGCCGTCGGACCAGGTGATTTTGCCGGTGGGGATATCCCAGGTCCAGGTGCCCATGCGGGCGGCGTTGAGCGCGAGTTCGAGTTGTGCCTCGGAATTGCGATGGGCGGCCTCGGCTTGCTGGCGTTCGGCGACAGTGGCGGCGATGATGAGGGTGGCGATGGAGGTGACGGCGATGAACATCTGGAGAAGCCAGACATTGTCCACGTAGGAGCCGGCGGCGAACGGGCCTTTTTGCTGGGCGGTGGCGAGGGTGGCGATGGTGGCGACGAGGAGGTTGGTGTAGGCGGCGCCCGACGGACCAAAGCGAAGGGCGGCCCAGATGAGGAAGGGGAACGGGGTGAAGACGAGGGGGGCATCGGTGTAGGGGTCTTCCCAGCCGCGGACGAATACGAGGTAGGAGACGATGCCAAGGCCGGCGAGCACGGCGGTGGCCTCGGCAAGGCGTGGGGCGGTCCAGCGGTCGGCGCGCGGTCGGGCGGCGGCGAGGAGGACGGGGAAGCCGACGAGGGTGCCGAGGAGGTTGCCGACGGTCCAGGTTTTGAGGGCGGCCGGGTAGGCGGACCAGGGGGAGAGGCCGGCAAGGGAGAGGCTGGTGACGCCGACCAAGGCGCTGACGACGGCGGGGACGAAGGCGGCGAGGGCGATGAAGCGGAAAACTTCGGAGAGGCGGACCAGCAGCGTCTCGTACGGGCGGCCGCGGGCGAAAAGCCAGAGGGCGACCAGCGGTTCGAGGGTGTTACCGACGCCGATGGCCAGGGCGATGGGCAGTGACGACGGAATCGCCAAGTTGGCGAAGAAAGAGCCAAGAAAGACGCCGGGGGCGAGGCGGGGGCCGAAGAGGAGGAGGGTGGCGATGGAGAGGCCGGAGGGGGGCCAGACGGGGGAGATGTGGTCGCCAATGGTGACGAAATTGAGGCCGAAGCGGGCGAGGGCGTAATAGAGCGCGGCGACGATCAGGTTGGCGGCGACGGGCGGGATATTAGCATGGGCGGCCACAATTTGCGTGAGGGGATATAGCGGAACGGGGTGGAGGCGGCAAATCCATTCGGGCAACGCGGCGGCGGGTGGAGAGGAAGGGGCGTCGCTTGCTTTGAACGAGTAATGGCCGTCTAATGCGGGGGATGATTTCGTCGCACTATGATGCGCTGGTGATTGGCGGTGGGCCGGGTGGGAGCACGGCGGCGACGTATCTGGCGCGGGCTGGTCGGCGGGTGTTGTTGTTGGAGAAGGAGCGGTTTCCGCGATTTCACATCGGAGAGTCGTTGCTGCCGTACAACCGGGGATTGTTCGAGGAGATGGGGGTGATGCCGGCGTTGAAGGCGGCGGGGTTCGTCAAGAAGTTCGGAGCGCAGTTTCACCTGGGGAACGGTTCGAAGAGCGTGAAGTTTGTGTTTGCGAACGGTCGGTTCACCCGGGAACCGGAGGCGATTCAGGTGGAGCGGGCGACGTTTGATCATCTGCTGTTGAAACATGCGCGACACAGCGGGGTGGAGGTGCGGGAGGGTTGGACGGTGACGAAGTTTGCGCCGGCGACGGAGGGGGTGACGCTGGAGGCGCGGGGGGAGAAGGGGGAGACGGTGCGGTTTGCGGGGAAGTTTCTGATCGATGCGAGCGGGCGGAGCAATTTGACGGGGAATCAGGAGGGGTTGCGGGTGGTGCATCCGCATTTGCGAAAGGTGGCGGTGTTCGGGCATTTCGGCGGGGTGCGGGTGGACGAGGGGCCGACGGGTGGGGACACGGTGATTGTGCGGTTGGAGGACAAGTGGTTCTGGTTGATCCCGATCGGGGCGGACAAGGTGAGCGTGGGCTGCGTGCTGGACCAGGCGGAGTTGACGGAGAGCGGGTGTTCACCCGGGGATTTGTTTGATCGTATCTGGCGGGGGAGTGCGCCGATGCGGGAGCGGATGGAACGGGCGCGGTTGCTGGCGCCGCTGCAAACGACGAGTGATTTTTCGTATTACAACAAGCGGCTGGTGGGGGAGCGGTTGTTGCGGGTGGGGGATGCGGCGGGGTTTATGGATCCGATTTTTTCGGCGGGGGTTTTTCTGGCGATGTATTCGGGGCGGGCGGCGGCGCGGGCGGTGCAGGAGTCGCTGGCGCGGGCGAGTGCGGGGGCGGACCGGTTGGCGGCGTATGAGAAGCGCATCCGGGGCGGGATGCAGTTTTACTGGTCGATGGTGGAGCATTTTTACACGACGCCGTTCATGGAGGTGTTTCTGGAGCCGCGGGAGCGGTTTGCGCTGGCGTCGGCGGTGAATGCGGTGCTGGCGGGCGAACTGGAGGGTGGCTGGCGGCTGCACTGGCGGATGCGGTTGTTCTTTTGGATTGTAAAGCGGCAGGGGCGGCGGGCTTTTCTGCCGCGGATTTCGTTTGGATGAACGGGAGGGGATGAAGGCGATTTGTGAAGCAGAAATGGCGGCGCGAAAGGGTGTGCGGCTTGCGGCTGGTCGTGGGGTTGGCGGGGCGGGCAGGTGCGGAGCGGTTGGTGCCATTGGGGGATTCTTGCGGCGGGGACGCGGTGCTCCGGGGGCGTGCTGGATGGCTTCTGAAGCTTTGGGGTTCGAGGGGGTATTAGGGCTTGGTTTTCGGGCGCGAATTGCGGTGACGGTGGCGGTCGCGATCTTGCTGGGGTGGCTGGCGGCGGGTTGCCGGACGCCGGGGGCGGGGGCGGCGGTGAATCTGGCGGAGCCGGGGTGGCGGGTCCGGCAGGGGCAAGCGGTGTGGCGGGTGGGGAAGACGGGGCCGGAGCTGGCGGGGGAGTTGCTCTTGGCAACGCACGCGGACGGGCGGGTGTGGCTGGAGTTCACAAAATCGCCGTTGAGCCTGGTGCGGTGCCGGGTGGATGGGGCGGGTTGGGAGGCGGTGTTTCCGGCGCGGGGTCGGAGAGTTGCGGGGCGGGGTGCGCCGCCGCGTTCGATTGGCTGGCTGGTGCTGGTGGATTGCGTGGGCGGGAAGGCGGTGCCGGCGGGTTGGAGTTTTGAGCGGCGGGAGGAGCAGGGGTGGCGGCTGGCGGCCGAGGGGACGGGGGAGGTCGTGGAGGGCTTTCTGGCGCCATGAGATTTTTGCGCACGCACTGGCCGTGGTGGTTGGTGGTCGGCTTGCTGGCGGCGGGGTTGGCGCGGGTGCGGCTGGATGTGGAGGTGTTGAATCTGCTGCCGACGGATTTGCCGGCGGTGCGGGGGTTGAAGATTTATCAGGGGCAACTGGCCAATGGCCGGGAGTTGATGGTGACGGTGCGGGGGCGCGACGCGGAGGAGACGGAGCGGGCGGCGCGGGCGGTGGCGGAGGCGTTGCGGGCGCGGCGAGAGTTGGTCGCAAGTGTGGTGTGGCAGCCGTGGTGGCAGGAGGGGCCGGCGCGGGCGGCGGAGTGGCTGGCGTTTCTGTGGCTGAATCAGCCGCCGGAGGTGGTGGCGGGGCTGACAAACCGGTTGGCGGGGACGAATGTCGTGGGGACGCTGGCGCGGACGCGCGAGGCGCTGGGGACGTCGTTGTCGCCGCTGGAGATCGCGCGGCTGAGTTATGATCCGCTGGATTTGGCGGGGGTGCCGCAGGGGGCGATGCTGGCGGCGGGCGGTGGCGGGCGGGGGACGGATTTTTTTGCATCGGAGGACGGAACGTTTCGGGTGTTGTTCGTGGAGGCGGCGGAGGGGTTGGCGGGTTATCGCGAGTGTGCGGCGTGGTTGGGGAAGATTCGGAAAGTGGCGGCGGGTGCGGGAATTGGGGAGGTGGAGCTGGGGTTCACGGGGCGGCCGGCTTTTGTGGCGGAGATTGCGGCGGGGATGGAGGGGGACATGCGGGCGAGTGTGGCGGGGACGGGTTTGCTGGTGGCGGCGATGTTCTGGCTGGCGCACCGGCGGTGGCTGCCGTTGTTGTGGCTGCTGGCTGTGCTGGGGTTGACGTTGCTGGGGACGCTGGCGGCGGGCGGTCTGATTTTCGGGACGTTGAGTGTGGTGAGCCTGGGTTTCGCGGCGATTCTGCTGGGGTTGGCGGTGGATTATGGATTGATCCTGTATCAGGAGGCGCGGAGTCATCCGGGGGCGACGATCGAGGAGGTGCGGCGGGCGCAGCGGCCGGGGATTGTGGGCGGGGCGGTGACGACGGCGGGGGCGTTTGCGGCGTTGAATGCGGGGGGGCTGCCGGGGTTGGCGCAACTGGGGACGTTGGTGGCGATCGGGATTGTGCTGGCGGCGGCGATGATGCTGGGGGTTTTTGTAAGGCCGTTGGGGATGTTGCAACGCGGGGCGGGGCGCGCGGGTGAAGGTGGTGGCGGGAGGGACAAGGGTGGGACGAATCGACCGACGCTGTGGGCGACGGGGTTGTTTGGTGTGCTGGTGGTGGCGGGATTGAGCTGGCGCTGGCCGGTTTGGGATGCGAGCGCGGCGGCGTTGCGTCCGCGCGCAAGCGAGGCGTATGCGGCGATGGAGGCGGTGCGGAGTCACCTGCAGGGGCGGGCAGAGCCGTTGTGGTTGGTGGTGACGGGGCGGACCGAGGCGGAGGTGGCGGCGCGAATGAGGGAGGCGGAGGAGGCGTTGAAGCGGTTGGTGGCGAGTGGCGTGGTGAAGAGCTTCAGTTTGCCGCGGGATTTTTGGCCGACGCCGGGGCGTCAGGAGATAAATCGCCCGCTGCTGGCGGGAGTGGCGGAGCGGGAAACGGAATTGCGGCGGGCGGTGCTGGCGGAGGGTTTTACGGGGCAGGCGTGGGGTTTGACGGAAGCGATGCTGGGAGTGTGGCGCGGGGCGGCGGGCGGGAGCGGAGTGTTCTGGCCGACGAACGAGATGAGCCGGTGGGTGTTGGGGCGATTTGCGGCCCGGGCGGAGGGGACGTGTGTGGCGCTGGGGTTGGTGGAGGTGCCGGCGGGGAGCGCAGGGCGGGTTTTGCGCGAGTGGCCGGGGGCGTTGGGGGAGCGGGGGATTTTCCTGTCAGGCTGGGAGTTGCTGGGGCTGGCGCTGGCGGAGCATGTGCGGGGGCGGTTGTGGCCGGTGATGGGCTTGATGGTGGGTTTGGTGGGGTTGGCGCTGTGGCTGACGTTTCGTCGCTGGCTGGAGGTGGCGCTGGGTTTTTTGTGTCTTGGGTTCAGTGTGACGGGTTTGGGCGCGATCATGGGGTTGATGGGGTGGTCGTGGAATTTGCTGAATCTGATGGCGTTGCCGTTGTTGCTGGGGGCGGGGGTGGACTATGGGTTGCATGTGATGCATGCGTTGCGCCGGACGGGGGGCGATGTGGGGGAGGCGCGGGCGACGGTGGGGCGGGCGTTGATGCTGTGTGCGGCGACGACGGTGGCGGGGTTTGGATCGCTGGCGTGGGCGTCGAATGCGGGGATGGCGAGTCTGGGGCGGGTGTGTGCGGCGGGGGTGGCAGTGACTTATCTGGTGGCGGTTTATCTGCTGCCGACGTGGTGGCTGCGGTTGGGCGGGGTGGGCGGCGGGGAGGGGCTTTCGCGGTCGGCCGGGATGAAGGTGGCGGGGCCGTCGGTGCTTTACGGGGCTTGGGGATGGCGGGTGGCGCGAGGAATTGTTGGAGTTGTGCCGAGAGGTCTGCTGCGGTGGATCGCTGGAGTTTCGGGGTTGGCTTACTGGGCGGTGGCGGGACATCGACGTGCGGTGGTGAGGGGAAATTTGTCGCCGGTGCTGGGTGGGGGCGGGAAAGGGGGGAGCGCGGTGACGCGGCAGTTGTTCCGGGAATTTGGGATGAAGCTGGCGGATCTGTGGCGTTTCGAGGCGGGGTTGCCGATGAAAAAGTTGATGAATCGGCAGGTGGGGACGGAGCATCTGGCCGCGGCGCGGGCGAGCGGACGGGGGATTTTGCTGGTTACGATACATTTGGGGAATTGGGAACTGGGGGCGGTGCCGTTGGCGGAGTTGGGCGTGAAGCTGCTGGTAGTGACGCTGGCGGAACCGGGGACGGGGTTGACGGAGTTGCGGAGTGCAGCGCGGGGCCGACTGGGGGTGGAGACGCTGGTGATCGGGGAGGACATGTTCGCGTTTGTGGAAATCATCAAGCGGTTGGAGGCGGGCGGGGTGGTGGCGCTGCTGGTGGATCGTCCGCCGGCGACCGGGGCGGTGGCGGTGGAGTTTTGCGGGCGGGAGCTGCGGGTGTCTTCGGCGGCGGCGGAGTTGGCGCGGGCGTCGGGGTGCGTGGTGTTGCCGGTGGTGGTGCCGCGGGTGGGGACGGGCTATGAGACGCAGGTGTTGCCGGCGGTGATTTACGATCGCCGGGAGCTGGGGGAGCGGTCGGCGCGGGTGCGGTTTGCCGGGGAGATCGTACGTGCCTTCGAGCCGGTGGTGCGGCAGTATCCGGAGCAATGGTTTCACTTTGTCCCGATCTGGCCGCGCGGGTGATGAGCGCGGGATGGGTGCGCAGGGCGCTGGTGCTGGTGTGTCTGGCGCTGGGGCGGGCGGCGGGCGGTGCGGCGGAGGAATCGGCGGCGTTGGCGGCGTGGCTCAGTTCGCAGACGAATCTGACGACATGGACGGCGGAATTCACGCAGACGCGGACGTTGAAGACCCTAACGCAGCCGCTGGTGACGCGGGGACGGGTGTGGTTCGCGGCGCCGAACCGGTTTCGCTGGGAATTGGGGGAACCGGCGCAGACGATCGCGGTGCGACAACCGGAGGAGTTGCTGGTGGTGTATCCGCGGCTGAAGCGGGCGGAGCGTTATCCGCTGGCGGGTTCGGGGCGGGGCCCGATGCGGGAGATGATGCTGTTGTTCGAGGCGGGTTTTCCGCGGAGCCGGGGCGAGTTGGAGGCGCAGTTTCGGGTTTTGGGCCAGGCGGTTGCGGGGGAGGTGCATGAGTTGACGTTGGAGCCGCGGTCGGCGGCGGCGCGGCGGCTGATGCCGGGGTTGAAGCTGGCGTTTGGCGCGGGGGAGATGGGGTTGCGGGCGACGGAGTTGCGATTTCCGGATGGCTCGACGTTGCGAAATGATTTCACGAATGCGGTGCGCAATCCGGTGCTGGCGACGAATCTGTTCGCGCTGCCGCTGGGCGCGGAGTTCACGGTCACACAGCCGGGGGGACGATGAGTGATTTACGGGAGCGCGCGTTGGAGCAGTTGCCGCATGGGCGGGAGTTCCGGTTTGTGGACCGGGTGATCGAGTTGGAGCCGGGTGTCCGCGGGCGTGGTGAATATGCGGTGCGGGGGGACGAGGTGTTTTTGCGGGGGCATTTCCCGGGGGAGCCGATGTTTCCGGGGGTTTTACTGATCGAGGCGGCGGCGCAGTTGGCGGGGGTGGTGGCGCAGAGTGACCCGGGGCATCCGGTGTTGCCTGGATTGAAGCTTACGGCGGTGCGGGGGGCCAAGATTTTGGGGACGGCACAGCCGGGTGAGGTGATTGAACTGGCGGCGCGGGTGGCGGGGCGGTTGGGGAATTTAATCCAGGCGCAGGCGACGGCGTCGGTGCGGGGGCGTTTGGTGTTGCAGGTGGAGTTGACTTTGAGTGGGGCGGCGGTGGGAGGGTGAACGGGAAATGGGAAGGGGGAGGGCCGCGAAAAACGCAAAGGGACGCGAAGAGTGAAAGGGGGATGGACGGGGATGGTTGTTAGATCCTAGATTCCGCAGTTGAAAACCATCCTGCCGCTGGCAAACCACTAACCGGCACTGACT
>CAZUUP010000193.1:7670-9674 GCA_964623105.1 uncultured Akkermansia sp. | reverse complement strand
GCCCACCGTGAAGAGCCACTACCAGTTGCTCGAAGACATGTTCGTGGGCTTTCGCGTGGAGGCCTTTTCGCGGAGTCCGCGCAAGGTCCTGCTCTCGACCCCAAAGTTCCTGTTCTTCGACCTGGGCGTCCGGCACGCCGCTGCCGGCCTGACTCCGGCCCCCGATGTGGTGCGGACGAATCCTGGCCCGTTCTTCGAGCAATGGGTGGGCATCGAGTTGTGGAAGCGGCTGCAATATCTCGGCGAGGGCAGGCTGTTTCACCTGCGAACCAAGGATGGCTCGGAAGTGGACTTCATCATTGAACGCGGTGACACCCTGACACCGATCAAGGTGAAATGGAGCCAGAATCCAAGCGTACAGGACGCCCGGCACCTGCTGACTTTCATGGCCGAACACCCAAAGCAGGCGAGACACGCGTTCATCGTGTGCCGCTGCCCCCGCCCGCAGCAACTGCATGAGAAAGTGACGGCCCTGCCGTGGTTCTGCTTGTGAGGTTGAAGGGTTTCTTCAGCCGACATTTGAAGAACGATTTTGCTCGGAATTGCGCCGTTAGTTTCTCGATCCGTTACGAAATGGCGGCGGTTCCTGAGTTTTCGCCAGATGTGTCGCCGAGAGCTGGGATTGATCGCTCATTGACGTTGAGCGGGTGGCGGATACGAGCCGGCGAAAATCGAGTGACCTTTACAGGGCCAAGTCGCCGAGGCCGGTAAAGATGACAGTGAGTCCACCGACCTGGCGGGTATAGGGCTTGGGCACGTTGGTGGCGACGACGAGGTGTTTCCCTGTCGGATGGAGTGCGCGGAAGACTTGGAGGTTTTTCAGATCGAAGCGGTCGGCGTTCCATTTGCACTCGATGGCTGTGACGACACCGCGACCGCGGGGGAGGACGAAATCAATCTCATAGTGGTCCTTGTCGCGCCAATACATGACTTCGGGTTCGGCGGGGTCGGACCGGAGGCGGTCGAGGACGAGGTGTTCCCAGAGCAGGTCGTAGTCTTCTGGGCGAAGATCAGTCCAGCCTGCGAACGGCGGGGATTTGCGCTGGGCGTCGACAGGATTGGGCGTGGGACTCGGGCCTTGGACCCTCCGGTGAGCCATGCCCTTTGAGCGTACTTGAATTGAGACCCCCTCAATTCGTGTAGGGCACCGTGCCATTGGCGCTCACCTTGTAACCCCATTTGGAGATGTATTCCGCGCCGGGCCGAAATTCGTCGTGCTGCTCGGCGAGTTTCTTTTTCAGCAAGGCGTCCATCTGCGCCTGCAACTCCGCGTGCCCGGGTTTGCCGATGAGGTTCTCCAGTTGCAACGGATCCTTCTGGTTGTCGTAAAGCAGCCACGGACCGTTGAGGTCGCGCGCGTAGGAATAACGCGCGGTGCGGACTTCGCGATATTCCCGGCCGCCTTTGTCGCGCGTGAATTCACCGAACGGTGACGTGCAACGGATGACGGTCGCACCGCCGGACGGGTCGGCGCCGCCACGCAGGTAGCCGGTGAAATCGTAGCCCTCCACGCTCTTCGGAATCGCGCGACCGCAGAGGCTCAGCAGTGTCGGCATCACGTCCTCGGTATTGATCGTGCCTTCGACGCGGCGGGGCTTGATGCCGAGCGACTCCGGCACGCGGAACAGCATCGGCACACGCGCGGATTCGTCCCACGGCCGTTGCTTCCGTTGTTGGGCGTGCGAGCCAAGCATGTCGCCATGGTCGGCGGTAAAGACGATGATCGTGTTCTTGTCGAGACCCGTTTCCTTCAGCGTGTGCAACAGATCGGCGATGCAATCATCAAGCGCGGTGCAGTGCGCGTAGTAGCCCGCGAGCCAGGCGCGCGCGACCTTCTGCATCTCGGGCGGGACATTCGCGCGCAACTGGATTTTGTCCGCCGAATACTTTGCGCGATATTTCTCCGGTGCCGTCTCGTAGGGATTGTGCGGCGGCCCCCACGCGAGCCAGAGGAGGAACGGCTTGCTGCCCGGCTTGGCGTGGTCCGTGATGTATTTCTGCGCG
>CAZUUP010000193.1:0-7570 GCA_964623105.1 uncultured Akkermansia sp. | reverse complement strand
GGCGAGTTGTTGTAGCTGTGGGTGCATTCGAGAACCTTCCAGTAATCGAAACCCTGCCGCCGCTCGCGCGGAATGAAGTTCGACCGGCCGCGCCCGTCCACGTGCCACTTGCCGATGCAGCCGGTGTCGTAGCCGTGCGCCTTCAACTCCTTGGCGAGGGTGATGGCGTTGGTGTTCAGTTGAACATCATTGAGGAAAATCCCGTGCGTCTGCGGGCGCTGGCCGGTGAGCATCGTCGCGCGCATCGGCGAACACACGGGCATGCCCGAGACGGCCTGGGTGAAGTTGACGCACTCGCGCTCGAGGCGGTCGAGGTTCGGCGTCTTCACATTCGGATCGGCTGCGTAGCCGAGCGCCTGCGCGCGCCACTGATCGGCGATGATCAGCAGGACGTTTGGTTTTTCAGCGCCGGGGGCGAACCACGGAAGACAAAGCAAACCCAGCAAGAGAATGCGGGCGATACCACGGGTCGAATGGATTTTCATAAGAACGAGCGACGGTCCTGTGAAGGCGGGCGAACTTGCCCGGTTGCTCCGTCTCTCGAAGCACATCTTTGCGTGTGGCGCCCGTGTCGTCAAACGGCGTCGCGCGGAAGGTTGTAGAGTCGGCGGTGACGGCTGGAGAAGTCGATAGACGGCCCGAGGCATCCGCGGCGAGGAATTGGGCCGTTTCACGGAACGGCGATGCCGGTCGATCGTGCGGTATTCGGAAATAGAATGTGGCGATGGTGCGGCGGGGGCGATCTTTGATCCTGGTCGTTTGACGATCAGGACGATCCTTCTCCAATCGTTCTCGGCATCGAATACCGGGTGGGTGCCAGACTGCTTACTCGATCAGCTTGATCCGATAAAAGCGCGCGGAACGGACGGGGGCGCCGGCATCCCGTACCGTGAGGCGTCCTACGGCGGATGCCTGGAGTGCAGGTCCGAGGTCCGTCCAGGAACCGGTTCCCAACCCATCCCGGAACTGGGGTTGGTAACGGCGTCCGGCGGCGGCCTGGAAACCAAAGTCATAACCGGCGCCGCCGAACTGAGCGGCCCCCTCAAACCGAAGGGCCGAGGCGGGGTCACGCGGCGCGGTGCCGGTGCGAATCTCCATGAGATTGGAAAGGCCGTCTGCGTCCGGATCCGCATCCGGCCCGATCCCGGCGATGGTTCCGAAGTGCGATATTTCCCACAGGTCGGGCAGGCCGTCGGCGTCGCTGTCGGGAACAAAGTAGTAAGTCTGGCCTTTGGGCAGCTGATCCACGCGGACAAGGTAATCGATGCCGGCCACTTGAAAGGAGGCGTTGATGCGGGCCGCGTCGGCGGGCACAAGCGTGGCATAGACCTGGCCCGCGGGCATTACACCCACGACGCGATCGCCAGTGCCGCCAAAGTCTGTCTTTCGCGCGGGACCGCCCTCGCGCAGCGTGTTGAGCCAGTCGCCTCCTGACCCGAGCATAGGGTTTGTCAGCCCGCCGGAATGGAGGTTGATGAGCAGCAGCGTGGCATAGCCGGGCAGGTTGAAATCCGAGCCGGGTGGAGGTCCATCAATGAGCACCAGGGCCACGGCCGCCCATTCCGGCGCATTCGTGAGGTAGGCACGTACGCCGGGCTGACCGGCGTTTTGGGATAGAAAGCCATAGGCTTCCGGGCCGCCGCTCAATTCAGGGATAAGTGGTGAGTTGCCAAACGCATAGTGGTGGTTGGCCGACCGGACACCAAGGCTGTTCCCCAGTCCATCCTGCGCTGCGGTCGTGATGGCACCAGTGACTGATAGCGAGATGGGGTTGGTCGAGTTACGAGACAGGATGAAACGGCCAGCACCTCCGGCATTGTCGATATCCACCCCCGGGCCTCCCGCGGCATCCACACTCAAGGAGTCGAGCTGCCAGATCGAAGCTGAAACTTTGATGGTGCCGCCGGCCCCGCCGCCCCCCTGCCCGCCGGAACCTCCCATGCCGCCGATGCCGCCGCGACCACCCATCCCGCCGGCTCCGCCGGAGGAGCCTTGGACATAGCCTGATGGCACGGTGGGAGCCGCACCGCCAGATGCACCGTCCTGTCCATCCAATCCCGACTGACCCGAAAACCCGACGACCCCCGGGCCACCCGTTCCACCCTTGGCACGAAAGGATGCCTGGCCGATGACTTTACCCAGGACCATCAGTTCGAAGGCCCCGCCGCCATGCCCGCCAACTCCTCCGTGCCCGCCCACCCCACCATTGCCGCCTGTTCCGCCGTCGCCGCCCTGCCCCCCGGTGCCGCCAGCGCCGGCTGGAAAGATTCCACCGATTCCAGAACTGCCGCCGCCTCCTCCTCCGCCGCCCCCGCCCTGACTCCCGCCCGTTCCGCCGCCACCTTGCCCGCCGCCGCCGCCACCCGATCCTGCGGAAATTGCGAGACCGGTCCCATCATTGCGGCCACCCGTCCCATTGCCGCCGGTTTCGCCGGGCAAGCCATTCCTTCCACCGGCCCCGAGTCCACCGGGTCCGCCCGTTGCACCATCGCCTTTGCCCAGTCCCTTGGTGCCTCCGGCTCCGCCGCCGTCGTAGATTTCGCCGGGACGAACGCGGCCGCCAGCACCAGCGAAACCGCGACTGAACGACGTCGTTCCAAATCCCACGCCACCGTCCGCGCCGCCCTCCCCCAATCCTCCGTCATTGCCGCCGCGTCCTCCCGTCCCGCCGAGCCCGTCGGATCCAAGGCTGCTGCCCTTGGTCGCGTTACCGCCTTCGCCTCCGATGCCGCCCGAGCCCCAGCCTGCGCCTCCCGTGCCGCCGCTGCCAAAGGCGCTGCCGCCGCTTCCCGCACTGCCGCCACCCGGCCCGGGTTGATCCTGGACCGCCGAAGCGTCGAATACGGTTCCTGCCAGGCGAATGTCCCCACCCACGACCAACCGCGCCGGACGAGCGCCTGCGATCCGGATGGTTTCGTTGGTGAAGCTCAGGTTGCCGAGAATCCTGAACTCAGCCACGCCGTGATCGTCCACCATCGCACGCATTGGAAGACCCCGGAATGACACAGCGCTGCCATCGATGGTCAGGGCACTGGAGTCGATCCGCACCTCGGCGCAGAAGGCGTTGCAAGCCAACGCGATCAGAATCAATCCCCTGAGGCAGGCGTGGTAACCAGGATGAAACGGGCGCGTTTTCATGCCGATGCGGGCAAGAATTGGACTCCGTTACCGCTACACCCCACTCACATGACGGTCAAGGCAGCTATCGATACCTGGACAAAGGGGTAGTTCCTCCTTTGACACTCACCAGTCCCCGCCGCCAGTCAACTTGGCGTTTCGCAGCCGGTTCGACACATACGCTTCGGTGTCCGCGTGGCAACGCGGTGCCGTCAGCCGCGACAATCTCCTGCGGCTGCTCCGCACCAGCGAAATCCCCTCACCTTCGCGGCTAATTCGAACCGTTCCCGTTCGTTCGCCGATCTCCCGCGTCGTCTCCGCCAAGTGCTGACGGTCCGCGGCAGCCCTTAACGTCGGTTCGCGCCGACAGTTCCGATTCAGAACCGGGCAAACCACGCGCAGGGATTGAAGGCCCAGCCGCTGCGGAATGAGGGAGGATTACGGAGAGACCAAGTCGAATTGTCGTTTGTAGGGACTGCCCCGGATGGTCTTGATGTGCCAAAATGCAGAACTGACCCCTTCACGGGTGGCTGGGAAATGACGGCCGAATGGGGGAAGACTGAGGAAAAGCGCGCCTGCAGGAAATGCCACCGAGTCCTCAAACCATCGTCGTCCGGTACTGCCGCCCCATCGCCACCCGCAATGGAAAGGATTCTCACCACGCCAAGACCTTCAACCTTTGGGAAGCAAAACTCCCGATCGCCTGAGTTCGGGCGGTTTCCGTGCGATTGCCCGCCGCTCTGAAACCGCCTGCAATTCCGTCCCAGTTTCCGAATGGCGAGGCGGCGCGGTCAGCCACGACAACCTCCTGCGCCTATTCCGCACCGGCGAAATCCTTCCGCCTGCCCGGCCAAATCAGACCGCGCCGACTCGACCACCGGCCTCTTCCGTTGTCTCGGTGAAGAGCTGGTGATCGGCGGCCTACTACAAGATCAGATTGCGCCGACCGCACCGATTCAGATCCGGGCAAATCATTCGCACGGATTGAAGGCTCAGCGGCTGGGGAACGGCGGAGGCTCGGGGGGAGTGATAAGATCGTCGTTTTTGAGGACTGGCTCCATCACGGCACTTATAGGTGGGGCTTTAGTGAGATCTGGGATTGACCCTTTCAATTGCGCCGGCTTACTTTTCGGTCCCTAAACTATGGATTTATTGCCCAGTGCCGTTACCGCAGGAGTCTTGGGCCTATCGCTGTCAATGTATGGAAGAGTCGCCCGGCCGCTGTCCGGCATCTTTCGGGCGGGCATCGGTCTGTTGCGGCTTCCAGCCATGTTAGGCCATCGGCCAATACGGCGCTTGATGCAGGAGCACACGATGTTGGTCAACCACCCTGTACTCTTGCTGGCGCGACAGGTTGCCGGGCCGCGAGATGGTTCAGTCGGCCCGCGACTAACCAAGGACGAGGCCGCGGTGATGCTGGTTACAGAGCCAGTTTGCCAATTGCTAAACGTCGATAGAATCGAGGCGGTCGACAAGCTGCTGTCAGGGGACTTCACAGCTTGTTCCGAATCCCAAAACTTGTCGGACCATGAAGCTGTCGTGGCCGCGATACTCAACGAACAAGCGGCCAACGGACTGAAGTGTCGCGAGCTACGTTTGAAAACCGCGCACACAACCGGGCGTCGGTCGAAGGTGGTCGGGTTAAACAACGACGCCATTGAGGCGTATCGGCGGGCCGTAGAGTTGGCTGACCGGCACCGCGATCGCGACTCCAAGGTGCGCGCCTGTTTGGCCCTGGCGGAGATCCATCGGTCCCGAGGCGACACTAAGGAAGCGCTGGATTCCCTGAGCTGCGCCTTGCTTGTTTCGCAGATACCCAACCGTCAACGTGCCGGGTTGTTGATTTTCAAGGGAGAGATTCAATTTGATATCGGCGAACTTGAGGAAGCGGAGACATTAGCAAGGGAGGCGCTGAAACTCTACTCAGCCTGGACGGAATTAATGGTGGGCGGAAAGGTAAAATTGAAGGCCCAGAATCTCCTCGGGCGCACCCTTGCGCGGCGTGGCCGAATCGCGGAAGGGATCGCCGCGCTGGAGGACGCTCCACGTGAGAGCGCGGAAGGCGAAGCAATGGATCTGCTGCTTCAGCTCTATCTTCGCCGGGGCGATCTACCAGCGGCCCGAGCACTGTTCGAGAAGCTTTCCAAGCTACACGCTTCCCAGAGCAAAGTGCGGACGACATTTGCACTCAGCGCCTTCGAGCAGATGGGTGAATTGAAGCATTGGGTCCAGATGCAGGGTGAGTTGCTCGAGCACGCCAAACGATCCAACGATCTCGGCGAAACGGTGCGGGTTTATCGGCAACTTTGCCGCATCAAAGGATTTCTGAACGACCGCAAGGGTGTCCAGACCTGTTTCCAAGCGGCTGCGGAAATGGCGCAAGGAGTCGATGACCGATTGGCTCGAGGGAGGCTTCTCTTCGACTACGCCATGGCGCTCGACGATTGCGGGGACAGCGCGCTCGCAGAGGGCGCTATCGGCCAGGCGATAGGTATTTTCCGAAATGCTAGTCTGGGAACTTGGGAGGCCGACGCCTTGCTCGTCCGCGCCACGTTTGCCATGGAGCGGCAAGAGATCTCCGCCGCCGAAGAGGCGTTTCGGGAGGTGAGACGGTTAGGTGCCCGCATGGGCATGCCCGATCTACAAATCGAAGCGATTCTGCGCCCGGTCGAGTGGCGCATCGGACTGGGGTGTATCGCAGGTGCCAGTCACGACGATCTTGCCCAAGCTCTGCTCCTGGCTGGTGCCGCAGAGAATCTTCCCGGCCGAGCGCGGGCGCTGGTCGCCAAGGGTAATCTTCTGCTTGGCGAGTCGAAGGTGGTTGGTGATGGCATCAAACTGGCCGCACCTTGTTTCGAGGAAGCCCAGGAGATTGCGAGGAAGAGCCAGCGTCACGATCTGGTGAGGACAGCGCTGGAGCGCTTGGGTTGGTGTGCGGAGCAAGAACACAGTGACGCGGGACGGGCGCGGGCACGAGAGCGATATCGCGAAGCCATCGACTCGTACTTCGAGTCGCGGCTAGGCCTGCCTCCCCTATTCGCCGCCGCTAGTTCAGAACTTCGTCGAAATACCGCTGGTACGGGGTTTCGCAATGGGTTCGACCATGCTCTGCGGTTAGCGACTCTGGACCGTGACGTGCCCGCGATCCTCCTCCTCTCCGAGCAACAACGAGCACAGACCTTGTGCGAATGGATTAAAGGCGATCCTTTTGTTCCCTCGCGATCGCAGTTTCTTCGTCGGGCGGTAGAGTTTCGGTCTGGGAAACAGGAGTCGGTGATTATTTACACCGCATTTCGCGACCACGCAGCCGCCACCGGTCCTGTGGACAAATTAGTGCAGGTTGTCATGCTGCCCGACAAGGATCCGATCCTTCTAGAACTCGACGCCGATGGCGCTAAACGGGCGGTCGACACGCTTAAATGCGAATTACGGCGCGCTGATAAAGCGTTGCGAGGGGTAAATGCATCGCGTGGATCGCTGCTGGGAACCGGGAAAACGTTCGCGGCAGCTTTGGAAAAACTTTCGAGCCAGCTCTTGCCAGAACAGGTATTACGCGCGCTCAAAGAAGCGAACATCAATCGTCTGACGTTTGTTCCTCACTTTGCGCTGAATGACGTGCCGTTTACGGCGTTGACCTACCCAGGAAGCCGGCGGCATCTGATTGAAGATTTTGAGGTGGCTGTGGCACCCAGTGTGGAAATCCTGGCCGAATGCCGTATGCGCGAGGCCGACGCTTCAGAGCCGGTTATGCTCGGGGTGGCACAACCGACGGAGACCGATCGCGTAGCCTCGGACGACGCCAAATTCGTGCGCCACGAGATACTGCGGCACTTCCAGAAGCCTTCTCGCGCTCTCACCGGAGCCGACGCAACTGCTGAGAATTTTCTCTCCCTTGCGCCCCAAGCGGATGTGATTCACTTGATGATCCACGGTCGTCTCGGTGACTCGGACAACCCTCAGGGTGCCCCGTCGCTTGAATTCAGCGGCGGATCGCGGGGCGGTATGTTCTCAAGCGATTCGCTTCTGGAGTTAGTCCAGCGAGGCAAACGCTTCTCGCGTTGTCGCCTGATCACAATGAACGTCTGCTTTTCGACGGACATGGGTTCCGTCGGTGGCGTGTCAAGCGGCGACATCGGGGGATTCCCAGCGGCGATGCTTGCGCTTGGCGTACCGGCATTGGTCGGGTCCAAATGGCTGCTCTACTCTGGGCCTGGCCAGTTGTTCTTCAAGCACCTGTACCACTGTCTCCGAGTGGAGCGGATCGAGGTCGGCAGCGCATTCCGGCAGGCGCTGCTCCGGGTGAAGAATTATCGTGGACCCGATGACAAATGGGAGGCGCCGTTCTATGATCATGCCTACATCTGGGGAGGAATTATGTTGATAGGCGACGGAGGCAAAAGATTGTGAATCAAAGCATCCGAGATGAGGTGCGCATCCAGTTGCGCAATGAGTG
>CAZUUP010000192.1:0-9676 GCA_964623105.1 uncultured Akkermansia sp. | reverse complement strand
GCTGCACCTGCGCGGCAGTCGCCTCCCGGACCCCCCGTCCCTCCGCCGCCCCCGCGCCACCCAACCCCCACCCCGTCCACATACCAACCATCAGACACACCCACACCAAGGCCCTTCCCCTACCCCTTTCGCCGTCCATCTGGTTCTTCATCCGGTGTGTCATTCGCCGCAAAAGTCGCATCCCGAACCGCATTGGAAATCTTTACAACCGACGCCGGCCGCCCAAACCCTAATCAAACGAGTTGCGCCCTCGCCGCACCCGCCCGCCGCCGCTGGCTCGACCGCCACCAACCCGCCCGCCGGTCAGCCAGCATTGAATTCCCCGGCCTCCATTTCCCCAGCCCCCACTCCATTCCCGGCGGTCAAAATGAACCATTGACACCCGCTCCCACCCGCAGATGTTACCGCCCAAACCCCGCGCGTGCCGCCCGTGTGCTGCGCCGCAGCGACGGTGAAATGCGCCCGTAGAACCACCCCATGAAAATCCACCTCCTCGCCCTCCTGCTCGCCTCCGCGCTCCTTGGCCCCGGCCGCGCGAACGCCGAAGACGCCACCCCCAAATCCGACCTCGAACGCGTAGTCACCCAGATCAAGGCCAAGCTCAAAGACGGCAAAAAATCCCCCGCCGACCTCGCCCCCGAGCTATCCGAATTCGACAAACTCCTCACCAAATACAAGGACCAGAAGACCGACGACGTCTCCCAGATCGCCTACATGAAGGCCGTCCTCTATTTGCAGGTCTTCCAGGACGACACCAAAGGCGCCGAACTGCTCCAGCAACTCGCCAAAGACTTTCCCGGCACCCGCTTCGCCAACGCCGCCGAATCCCAGCTCAAGTCGATGAAAGCCCAGGAGAACATGGCCGTCGGCAAGCAATTCCCCGACTTCACCGAAAAGGATCTCGAAGGCAAACCCCTGTCCGTTACCGGCTTCAAGGGCAAGGTCGTGCTGGTGGACTTCTGGGCCACCTGGTGCGGCCCCTGCATCCGTGAACTGCCCAACGTCAAAACCACCTACCAGAAGTACAAGGACAAAGGCTTCGACGTCCTCGGCATCAGCCTCGACAGCGACAAGGACAAACTGACCGGCTTCCTCGCCAAGAACGAAATGCCGTGGCCGCAATTCTTTGACGGCCAGGGCTGGAAGAACAAACTCGCCCAGCAGTACGGCATCAACTCCATCCCGGCCACCTACCTCCTCGACGCCTCGGGCAAAGTCATCGCCAAAAACCTCCGCGGCCCCGACCTCGAAGCCGCCGTCGCCAAAGCCCTCGACAAATCCAAATAGCGTCACCCGCTAAAAGCCGACGGGAGGCGGCGCACGCCCCTCCCTCGGCTGCTCCTTCCTCCGTCGTCGTCCCACCCCCGCTTCCCTCGTCCCTTCCCCGCGCTCGCGATGCCGGTCCCAACTCCGCGCGCACCCTGCTAGCCGCACCACATGAACACCTCGCCCAACCGCCGCCAGTTCCTCCGCCGCACCACCTCCGCCGCCATCGGCACCGCAGCCCTTTCCAGTTTTCTAAACCTCCCCGCCCACGCCGCCAACCCGGTCACCTCCGCATGGAAAGCCGGCGTCGCCCGCGCCATCATCACCCCGGAAAAGGGCGTCTGGCTGGCCGGTTACGGCTCCAAACGCGCGCCCGACGGCAAACTCCACGACCTCTGGATGAAAGCCCTCGCCCTCGAGGACACCGCCGGCCACCGCGTCGTTCTGATCACCAGCGATTTCCAAGGCGTGCCGAAAATGATGAGCGACCGCGTCTTCGAACAGGTCCAGAAACAGTTCGGACTGAAGCGCGAACACGTGATGTTCACCTTCTCCCACAATCACTGCGGACCACGCCTCGGGGACGACCTCGTCGATTACTATCCCATCGAAGCCGAACAAGTCGCCCTCGTCGCCGAATACACCACCCTCATGGTCGCCAAGACCGTCGCCCTCGTCGGCGAAGCCCTCAAAAAACTCGCGCCCGTCAGCCTCCAGTCCGGCACCGGCACCGCCACTTTCGCCGTCAACCGCCGCAACAACCGCGAAGCCGAAGTCCCTGCCATGATCGCCAACGGCACCCCGTTCAAGGGCCCCGTCGATCACTCCGTCCCCGTCCTCACCGTCACCCGCCCCGACGGCCGCCTTGAAGCCATCCTCTTCGGTTACGCCTGCCATCCCACCACCCTCAGCTTCCTCCGCTGGTGCGGCGATTACCCCGGCTTTGCCCAACTCGAACTCGAAAACAATCATCCCGGCGCCACCGCGCTCTTCGTGAACACCTGCGGCGGCGACCAGAATCCCCTGCCCCGCCGCACCGTCGAACTCTGCCAGCGCTACGGACACCTTCTCGCAACCGGCGTCGAGGAAGCCCTCAAACAACCGCTCCAACCCGTCTCCGCAGGCTTGCGCACCGCCTTCGAAATGATCGACCTCCCCTACCTCAAAGTCGTCTCCCGCGAAGAACTCGAAACCGTCGCCAAAGAACCCCCCGGCATCCGCTCGCGCTGGGCCACCCGCATGCTCGCCAAACTCGCCGCTGGCGAATCCTTCCCCGCCGCCTACCCCTACCCCATCCACGCCTGGCGCCTCGGCAAGGAACTCCTTTTCCTCGGTCAGGGCGCCGAGACCGTCGTCGATTACGCCCTCCGCTTCAAACGCGAGTTCGGCCCCGGAACCTGGGTGCTCGGCTATGCCGATGACATGATCGCCTACATCCCCTCCCGCCGCGTCTGGGAGGAGGGCGGTTACGAAGGCGGCACCTTCCTCTTCGAGTACGGCCGCCCTGCCTTCCGTTGGGCGGGCGACATCGAGGACCGCATCGCCGCCTCCGTCCACAAACTCGTCAAGCAAGTCCGCGAGTAAGTCCACCCGACCCCTTTCAGCGCCAGCACCACCCGACAGGCTTTCACCCCAGACTCAAGTGCCCCAACGCCAGTAAGCCGTAGTAGGTGTACTCCGCATCCAGATGATCGTCGGCCCAATGCCCATGGAAGCCCCCCTGCGCCGACCATAGCGAATCCAAAAAATCCAGACATCGCTCATGCACCCCGCTGGGCAAACGCCGCTCCATCGCCGCCAACGCGTGGATCGCCGTCGCCGTTGACAGCAAATCCGGCATCGGCGCCCCCGGCACCGCCACAAATCCCCCCTGCGGATGAGCCTGCGCCAACAGCCAGTCCCCCACCCGCTCGTTCACCGGAAACCCCAGATGCCGGATCAGCGTCACCGCCCCCGCCGTCGCGTTCGTCGCGCCCGTCCGGGCATTCGGAATATTGCTCCACGCCCCATCCGGAGTCTCCAACCGCTTCAGGCTTTGCACGAGCTTCAGGACATTCGGCGGCGTCTGCCCCAGATCCTCATACGCCCCCAGCGCCACAAACGCCCCATAAGCAGTTCCATGCGTCATCCGGACATCGCCCTCGTAGCCACCGTCCGGTTTGCGAAAACTCTCCACCCGCGCCAACAAAGCCCGCTCCTGCCCCGGCGCCAGCAACTCCCTCCCCACCGCCGCCCAGCAGCGCGCCAGCGACGATGCATGCACAAAATCCAACCCCGCCCCGTCTCCTTTTCCACGCAAATATTCCACCACCTTCTCCCGCGGCACCTCCATCTCCAGCGCCTGCATCCCTGCCAGCGCGAAAATCGTGTAATAGAGGTCCGGCCGGCCGTCGCGATCCATCCCCGCCCCTTCCGCTGACAGACGTCCCCGGAAAAACTCCCGCACCAAGTCCGTGGAATCGCCCAACATCCGCGGCGCCAACCGCGCCACCTGCAGCAACTGAAGACGCAGGCTCATGCCGAAACAAGGCCCCCCAAAACCTGCGTCACGCTGGCACCAAACCCTCGGCGACCGTATTCCTTTCGCCTCCCACTCCCACACCCGCGCCCTCCCTTGCCGCCCCGACCCGCACTCCATCCACCACCCCGTTCTTCAACTCCTGCTCTTTGCACCAGCCCTTGATCTCGACATCGTTGAAAATCTTCCCCAGCACCCGCCGCAACAAACCCTTCAGATTCGGATTCTCCAGGTCGCGCAGGCAACGGATTGCCTCCTCCTTGTAAGTCTCCAGCAGCGTCCGCGCGCGATCATCCGCGTGCAACTCATGAAACAACGCCTCCACCTGCCCAAACGTCACCCCCGCCGGCAACTGCCGACGCCAAACCGACGCCAGCAACTCCTTCTGCCCGTCCTTCGCCTTCTCATGCGCCACCGCCAGCAACAGGCTCGGACGCAGCCCCGCAATGTCGTTGCTCTCCCCGCCCGCCCCCAGATCGCTGAGATCGTCGCGAATCTGATACGCAATCCCCAGCGCCTCGCTGTACACCTTCAACACCTCCCCCACCTGCTCGTGCGCCTCCACCCCCGCGTAAATCGCCCCCATCCGCAGCGCCACCTCGAATGCCGGCGCCGTCTTCTTCCGGAAAATATCCAGCACCTGATGCTGCGTCAGCGTCTGCGGATTCCGCGCCCAGCATAGCTCCGCCCCCTGACCGCGGCACAACTGCCGCTGCCCGTCGGCCGCCACCTCCAGCATCGCCGCCTTCTGCTCGCTCGAAAGCTTGGTCGCGGCGATCAACCGGTAACCCTCGCCGATCAGCAGGTCACCCACGTTCAGCGCCACCGCCGTGCCGTACTCCTCATGCAGCGTCTTTTCCCCATAACGCAGCGCGTCATTGTCCTCGATGTCATCATGGATCAGCGACGCCTTGTGGAAACACTCCACCGCCACCGCAATCTTCTTCAAGTCGTCCGGCAGCGGCGCATTCGTGTCCTTGCGCAACGCCTGGAACGCCGACACCGCCAGAAACGGCCGCCACCGCTTGCCCGCCCGCCCCAGCCACGCCCGCGCAATCGCCTCCGTCTCCCCCTCCGCATTGCCCATGATGCAACCCAGCGAAGCCGGGCTGAACCAGAAATCCACCTCGTCCCGCAAAGCCCCCAAGTCCAGCCGGCGCGTCTGATCCTCGCTCGTCAGATGGATGTAATCCCACACCCAGTCCAGATCCACCGTCGTGTCAATGCAGTCATCCTGCAGCAACGGAATGGCCACGCCCGGAATCGCCGCCGCCTCCATGTAAGGAAACGCCCGCTCCAGCACGCTCAGACAGCTCACCCCGACAATCGCCTCAATTTTGCCCGTCTGGATCAACGACATCACAATCGCCGAACCCTCCGCCACCAACGTCGCGTAACCCAGCTTCTCCGCCTCCGCCTGCAAATCCTGGATCGTACACAGCCCGCACTGCTTGCACAGCAACCCAAACTCATCGAACGGCGCCGGGCACTTGCTCTCCACCCGCAGGCACTTGGGCAGCAACAACAACCGCCGCTCAAACGGCACCGTCGCCAACTGCTCCCGCCACATCTCGTTGTTGATCAATACTCCGATGTAATCCCGGTAAATCGCATCGCACTTCAGGATGCCCACCACCCGCTCCGCATGCAGCTTGATCTCCTCGGCCGGCATCGGCGGGACCGGATTGAATTCCGCCACATAGTTCCGCACCACCTGCAGGATGTGATTCCGCTCCACGGAAGTCTGCGGGATGTTCTTCTTGGGTGTCCGCACCCGCTGCTGCACCACATGTTTCGGAATGGACGCAGCGGTGAAGCTGCCGGCGGGCTTGAAAGCGATGGTCTGCATTTTTTTGCGGCGGGTTGGACGTTCCAACACCGTGGATAAGTCAATTTCTCGGCTGCGGCGCAAATTTGGTGGCTGCCCGTCCCCCGGTCGAGTCCTTATTTGCCCCCAATCCTCGCCCTCAAACCCGCCACCCGCCCCATTCCTACGCCCCCCGCCCCGCCTCATTCCGGGATCACGATCGCGCGACCAGTTCCTGCGCCTTCGCCCGCACCGTCGCGTCATGATCCGCCGCCCGATACGCTCCAAAATCACTGAACCAAAACTTCTTCGACCAGCGATACATCCAGTGCTTCTCCGGAATCTCCTCGCCGGGCAGCCACTGGCTGAAACGCGGCGTCATCGCCTCCAGCTCCGCCATCGCCGTGCCCCGCACCGTCGTGTCCCGCGCACCATGCTTCAACACCAACTCCTTGACCAGGTCCGGCCGCTCCAGCACCACACACCCCCGCGTCGCCCGCGCGCTCAATTCCCGGAAATCCTTTAGAAACTCGCTATCCCGCATCGTTTCATAGATTCCCCGCCGGTCATGGATGCTTTCCTTCGCAAACTGGATGATCGGACACGGCTCGATGTCGCCCTTGGGCCCGATGTGATGCGAAACCCCCGTGCTCATCGGGCACAACGCCTGCCCCCGGTCGTCGTAATACGCATCAATCATCGCAATCGGCATCCGCGCGCGCATTTCCACAATGAACTTCCGCACCCGCACCAGTTGCTCCGGACGCAAGGCCAGTTGAAAATTCGGCTTCGGCCCCACCGGACGATACGTGTGATACCACACATAATGCACCCCGCGGTTGATCAACTCCTGCAACCAAGACTCCGTCAGCAACTCATTGATGTTCGACTGGCACACGCTCGTCGCCACCCCGGTCAACAACCCCTCCCGCAGGCAATTCTCCAGCCCGCGCAACGTCCGCGTGAAAACCTCCTTCTTCCCCCGCCGCTCGTCACTCGTAATCTCCCGCCCCTCGATGCTCACCAGCGGCGTCACATTGCCAATCTCCCGCAACCGCCGCGCCGTCTTCTCCGTGATCAACTGCCCGTTGGTAAACACCTGAAAATAACATCCCGGATGCGCCGCCAGCAAATCGAGCAACCCCGGATGCATGAACGGCTCCCCGCCCAGAATGCCAAAGAACACGTTCCCCTGCCGCTTCGCATCCGTGATGGTGCGATTGAGCGTTTCCAGGTCGATGGCATCCTTCTCCGCCACATCCACCCAGCAACCCTGGCAGCGCAGATTGCACGTGTTCAGAATCGAGAGATACAGAAACGGCGGGAAATACTCCCCGCGCTTCAGCCGCCGCTTGAACCGCTCCACCGACAGCATCCCCTTCCAGCCAAAATTCCAGACAAACTTCGCGATGCACCGTTTGTCGGCGGAACGCAGCGTGCGCAGGGCAAGGGTCGGAAACATCGTCGTATTCTGCTTCAGTTCGCTCTCTGGTTGCAACCCGTCTCCGGCGGCCGGTCAACGCTCAATTCTTCGCCACGCCCTTGCCCCACTTGAACTTCGCGTTCGCCGCCGCCTCGCTGTACGGATAGAGCTTCGTCAGCTTCGCAAACGCATCCTGCGCCTGCTCCGCCTGCCCCAACCCCAGTTGGATCTCGATCAGTTGATACAACATCTCCGCGCGATGATTGTCCACCGTCGCCGCATTGAGCAGTTGCAGGCTCCGCGAACGCGCCAGCGGAAACTCCTTCCGCCCGAAATACGCCTGCACCTGCGGCAACCCCAGCGCAAAGGACATTCGCTCCACCGGCCGCTCCCACTGAATCTGCCGCGCAATGTCATCCACCGAGTCAAAATCCTTCTTCCGCACCAGATCCCGCGCATGTTCCAACTTCGGCGTCGCCGCATCCAGCCGCGACCCCGCGCCCTTCGGTGGAATCGCCGTGACCACACTCTTGTACGCCGCCAGCGCCTCCTCCGCCTTGCCCTCCAGCAGCAGCAGATCGCCTCCCAGGATTTTCTTCAAGCGCCGCTCATTCTCCGTCAGTGCATTGTCCAGCACCGCCTCCAGCATTTTCCGCCCCTCCGCGGCTCGCGTCGCGATGTTGATGTAATGCGCCGCCAACCGCAGCCGCGCCCGCTCCTTCAGCGTGTCGTCCCCCCGCGCCATCGCCGCCTTCCACGCCTGCTCCGCCGCCGCGTACTCCCGCACCGCGTGATGCTCATAATTCAATCCCAGTTGGTAAAAAGCCCCCGCCCCCGCCGCATCAAATTCCACCTGTCGCTTCAAGCAGAATGGCCCCAGCTTCGTCAGCAATGGCCGGTCTTCAATCCGGTGCGCGAACCGCACCAACGCCGCCACGTCCGCCACCGGCGTGGCCGTGTAATCCCGCGCCGCAAAATTCCGGAACTGCTCGGCATAGATCGGATCATGCCACGCCGCCTGCTGCCCCCACTGCGGACGCACCGCAATCGTGTCCGTGAGCGATGCCACCTTCGCCCCCTTCTCCAGCACGTTGAGCGTGACCTGCCGCATGCCCGTCCGCGGAAACGGATGCCGCACCCGCGCACCCGTCGCCGTGGTCGCATCGTCGAACACCCACTGGTAACTGTGCGCCGCATTGGTCCCGACGACATTGAACTCCATGTCCACCAGGATCAGGTCGTCCACCAGGCTGTGCGCCACATTGCGCGACTCAAAATAAGTCCGCCCCGGCACCGGTTCCGCCGGCGCAAACTCCACTACCGCATACCGCGCCACCGGCACAAAATTCGTCGCCGCCATCACCCCGAAATGTTTCACCCCCGGCGGACGCCACGCCGCCGCCGCATACCACGTGCCCTCGCCAAAATGAATGCACGAATACTCCAAACGGTGCACCCCCGCCTCCAGATCGATCCTGCCCGAACCCTGCAAATGGCCCGTGTTCATCCCGCCCCCCTTCGGCCGGTGCGTCATCGTCCGCCCGTCCACCCGCAAAAAAGCCGGCCCCGTGGACATCAGGGTGAACTCATACGAACCCGTCTTCGGCACCGTGAAATAACCATCAAATTTGCCCACAAAATTCGCCGTCGGCCCGAACGGATGAATCCCGTGAAACACCTGCGGCACCAACCCCCGCCCCAGCATCGGCTTGGACGCCTGCCATAGCGCCAGCGCATCCTCCCAGGTGTCAAACCCACCCCGCCCCGCCTGCCGCGTCTCCAGGATGATCCCCGCCTGCGGTTCCCATTTCGGCCCCGCCGGCAACGGCATGTCACCGACGAATAAATAATACACCGGCGACCCGCCCGACGTGTCGAACACGACCCGGATTCCCTCCCCCGTCGCCGCCCACAAGACCCGCGACCCCACCTGCTGGCTCCCCGCATACACCGCCACGTTGCACCGCGCCGCATCAAACCCGCTGCCCCACAACGTCGCCACCCCCATCCGCGCCGGCCACGGAGAATCCTTCGTACGCTCGACCTTGATACGATGCGGCACCAGCTTTGGATCGGCCGCACCCGCCGCCGTCACGACGCGCGCCGCCACCAGCATCGCCACCAGCCACTTTGTCCCCGTATTCATAAAAGCATCCCACCATCACCGCCCTCCGCCGCCGCCCTCAAAACGGCGAATACGAGCGGTTCCCGATGACATCCATCGGCCCCGGAAAATGCGGTCCGCCCGCCGCCATATACCCCAGGCTCGCGCCGCTCAGCGGCTGGCTGAGCCAGAACGAATACAGGCTTCCCTGGGTCACATAAAAACGGAACCGGATCGGCCGCCCGATCAACTCCGTGAGGTTCTTTTTCCCGTTCCAGTTCGCCAGAATCAGCGTCGTGTCCGCATTGATAGGCAGCGAATTCTTCCGCTCAAATCCCGGGATCACCACCCCCGCCTCATCCAGGATTTCCACCTGCATCATCCCCGCCGGCGAGTTGGTCTTGAAATTGCAAAACAGATAGCGCCCGTTCGAGACCACGGGCCGCGTCGTCAATTCGCCGTTCCCCTCCGCATCCATTGATGCGAAACCATCCCGCCGCAAGAACGCCACCCCCATCGCGCCCCCCGCATCCCGCTTCCCATCCGATCCCGCCCGCC
>CAZUUP010000191.1:0-9681 GCA_964623105.1 uncultured Akkermansia sp. | reverse complement strand
GTTCCGACCTAGCTCTTCACGGGTAAATCCAGCGAAATGCCGCCGTCATCCCAGATTACCTCGAACGCCTTGAATTCGCCCTCGTGCTTGGTGGGAAAGGAAAGCGCCTTGAATTCGAACTTGTCCTTCACGAATTGATGCAACTCCGGACTGACCACGACCATGCCCTTCTTGGCCCCGTCGCAGTAGCGCGCGGTGCGGTTGACGGTGTCGCCGATCACGGTGAATTCCAGCCGATCCTCCGCACCGATGAAACCATGCAGCACCTCGCCGTAGTGCAGCCCGATGCCCAGGTCGCAGCACACTTCCCCGCGCGCCTTGCGCCGCGCGTTGACGCGGTGGTTGGCCGCCTGCATCGCGATGGCTGCTTTCACCGCCTTAGCGTGCTGGTCGGCATCCGGGTCCGGACTGCCGAACACGACCAGAATCGCGTCGCCGATGAACTTGTCGATGGTGCCGTCGTGGTCAAAAATCACCTGCACCAGCTCGGTGAAATATTCGTTGAGCATGTCCACGACCAGTTGCACGTCCATCGTCGCCGTGGTGGTGGTGAAACCGCGGATGTCGGACATCAGCAGCGTCACCTTGGATCGTTCGCCGCCGGGCACCAGCGCCCCCGCGCGCGCCTGGTCCACCAAACGCTGCCGCAGCTTGGGGGAGAAGTTGGTCAGCAGCCGGTCCTGGACCTTGTTCTTGAACTCGATGTCCGCCTGCAACGCGGAGTTGGACAGGGCCGCCGCCGCGTAGTGCGCCACAGCGATGAGAAAGCGCAGGTCCGAGTCAGCGAAGGAACGTTTGGTGTCGGGCGTGTCCACGCAGATGACGCCCTGCACCTCACCCTGCCACATGAGCGGACAATACATCCCGGTGGCAATGGACAGCGCCTTCATGCTCTGCGAGACATCCATTTCCGCATCCTTGGACCAGATGAAACCCTTGCCCTGGGCCACCGCCCGCCGGATCAGCGTCCGGCTGATGGGTGGATTTTCCTCCGGCACAGACGCCCGTAGCGCCAGTTTCCCACTGGCCCGGTCATACACCATCAAGGCACCCCGTTTCGCCCCGGGAATGATGCCAATGACCGACCGGAGCACCAGGCCGAACAACTTTCTCACATCCCGTTCGGCGGCGAACTGAATCGGCAGTTCATAGAGCATCGCCAGTTGCTTCTGGGAAGTGGCGTTGAACTCGGGCACGGCCGTCCGCCGCGCGTCCATTTCGCTTTTCAAGGTGACGCTCGCCCCCTCGTCGTCCGCCGCCGGTTGAGCCGGGCGACTGGAAGCTGGTTCCGCGGACCCCAGGGTCATCGTCAAGGTTGAGCCGCCCAACCCGACCACATCCGCAGGCCCGATCGCTTGAGATCCCAAAAGCTTGAGCCCGTTGATCAGGACACCCGCGGTGCTCTCCAGTTCTCGTATCCAGACGCGGCCCTCGGCGATCCAAACCTGTGCATGCCGCGGGGCCACCAGCGGGTCGTCGTTCAAAGCCACGTCGGGCACTGCGCCGTCCACCGCCCTGCCGATCACCAGATTGTCGTTAGCAAGATCAAACCGGAGCTTCTTCCCGCGAAAATCAGCGACAATGACAAGCATGGTATCGTGGTGGACTACGAGGTCATTTTGATAACTAAGGATAGATTGTCGACCTTCAAGTGCCCCAAAATCTGCCGTCGCAGCGAGACCAGTCCGTAGCCGTGCGAGCGAAAATTCGCTCGTAATCCAAGGCCCATCGGCCCGAAACTACCCGCCATGATTGGTGGCGAACACTATCAACCGGGCATCGAGTTCGGTGGCGGCCGCTTCAAGATTGTGAAGAAGCTCGGCGAAGGCGGCATGGGGATCGTCTGCCTGGCGGAGGACGCGACGCTCCATGAAAACGTGGCGGTGAAGTTCCTCTCGCCCCAGTTGAGCCACGACCACGAGGCGATGGACGACATGCGGCGGGAGACGCGCAAGTGCCGGCAACTGTCACATCGCAACATCATCCGGATTCACGACTTTTATCAACTCCCCGGTGAGGCACCCTTCATCACCATGGAGTACATCGAGGGCCAGTCCCTCAGCGCCCTCAAGGCCGGCCGGCCAGACCGGCTTTTCCCCTGGCCCACCTTGGTGCCGATCGTGGCCCAGCTTTGTGATGCGCTCGACTACGCGCATGAGGAGAAGATCGTTCACCGCGACCTCAAGCCCGCCAACATGCTGCTCGATGCGAAGGGGCGTTTGAAACTGGCGGACTTCGGGTTGGCCGCCACGCTGAGCGAATCGATGCTCAAGGTGACCAAGGACATGGGCATCAGCGGCACACCGTCCTACATGAGCCCGCAACAACTGGCGGGCAAACCTTCCAAGGCGACGGACGACATCTACTCGCTGGGCGCAACCCTCTTCGAACTGCTCACCAGCAAGCCGCCTTTTTACAAAGGGGACGTGCTCCATCAGATTCGCGAGGGAAATCCCCCGACGCTGGCGGAGCGGTTGCGGGAATTGGACCTCAAGAACGAGATTCCAGAAGCCGTCGCCGCCACCATCATGGCCTGCCTCAACAAGGATGCGGCCGCACGCCCGCAAACCGCGGGTGAGGTCGCGGACCGGATGGGAATCACGAAGACTTCGACCCGACGTGCCAGTCACGCCAGCGCCAGCGGAGCCGTTCCGTCGGATGCGTCCGCGGGAAGCGCGCAGAGTTCGCAACTGGATTCCGGCCCACCGTCCACGGCGGACTCCAGCGCACCGACCGGAATCGAATCCACCGTTCCGTCGGCTCCGGTTGCGCCCGCAGGTTCCGGAAAGGGCAAACTCTACGGCATCATCGGCGGAGTGGCGGTGCTTCTGCTCATCGGCCTGGCAGTGGTGTTCCGACCGCGAAAATCTGCGGAGGACATTCCGCCAACGGCCGCTGCGCCCGCGTCCGGTGTCACCAAGCCCGCCGTCCCGCCCGTCGCTGCCGTCGTAGCCAAGCCCACGAGCGTGCCCGCGCCACAAGCGGGCCGCTGGACCAATTCGCTCGGCCAGGTGTTCGTGCCCGTGCCGGGGACCGAGGTGCAGTTCTGCATCTGGGACACGCGGGTGCAGGACTACGAAGTCTTTGCGAAGGGGACGATGCGCCCGTGGCCGGCGGCGGGCATAGTGCAAAGCCCGACACATCCGGCGGTGAATGTGAATTGGGACGATGCGCAGGCATTTGCCAAGTGGCTGACGGAGAAAGAACGCCAGGAGGGCAAGCTCAGCGCGGGGCAGAGTTATCGATTGCCAATGGATTGGGAGTGGAGCGTGGCGGCGGGGTTGAATGAGCCGCGCGACGGCACCCCTGCCGCCAAGAGCGGCACGATCGCCAATGTGTATCCTTGGGGCAGCCAATGGCCTCCACCACCCGGTGCCGGCAACTTCGCGGATGAGACCGCGAAGACAGGATGGCCGATGGCTAACTACAACTCCGGCGGTGCTACCTGTATTGACGGTTACCAAGACGGGCATGCGTTCACATCACCGGTGGGGAATTTCATGGCCAATTCGTTCGGCCTCTATGACATGGCCGGGAATGTGTGGCAGTGGTGCGAAGATTGGTACGACGACAACAAGACGCATCGAGTGCTCCGTGGCGGATCGTGGCATGATGCCATCCCGAAGGTCCTCTTATCCTCCCACCGCTGGGTTCGCTTTCCCCCCGACCGAAAATTTGCCAGCGGCGGTTTTCGACTGGTGTTGACGGGTTTTGGCGGTGCGCCGGCGGCAGCCGTGCCCTCTCCCAGCGTGGGAAAACCCGCCGCCCCGCCCGTCGCCGCCGGAGTGACCAACCCGGCGAGCGTGCCCTCGGCGACGACGAACCGATGGACCAATTCGCTCGGCCAGGTTTTCGTGCCCGTGCCGGGGACCGAGGTGCAATTCTGCATCTGGGACACGCGGGTGCAGGACTACGCGGCGTTTGCGACTGCGACGAGCCGCACGGTGGAGAAACCACCTTTCGCGCAAGGACCGACGCATCCGGTGGTGAGCGTGAGCTGGGACGATGCGCAGGCATTCACGAAATGGCTGACGGAGAAGGAACGGAAGGACGGCAAACTGACCGCGACGCAGAGTTATCGACTGCCCAAGGATTGGGAGTGGAGCGTGGCGGCGGGCTTGAACGAAGCGCGCGAGGGAACTCCGAACGACAAGCATGTAAAAATCAAGGGCATGTATTCGTGGGGTGCGCAATGGCCGCCGCCACGCGATGCGGCGAATGTTAGCACATCCCTGAACGTGGATGATTACGAATACACGTCACCCGTGGGAAGCTTTGCCCCGAATCGCTTTGGACTCTGCGACATGGGTGGGAACGTGTGGCAGTGGTGCGAGGACTTCTCCGATGGTGTGAGCGGCGTCCGCGTGATGCGCGGTGGTTCGTGGTACGACGGCGATTCGGGCAATCTGTTGTCCTCGTATCGCCGCAGCTACATGGCTGGCCTTCGCGACGGCCGCATCGGGTTTCGTTGTGTGTTGGAAGGCGTGCCATCCCGCTAGGTCGGGCGCTGCTCACGCTTCGCACTTTGGCCGTTTTGTTCCATTCTGTTTCCCGGCGGCAATGGTTCGGCGACCCCAGCGATTTGATCCAATCGTCCCACTCCGCCCGATTCGATGGCTGCCGTCGCACAAGCAGGCCCCGCCAAAGCTCGCGTCATTTGCAACGACGTGAGCACGCTCTTCAAAGGTTGGCTCAACTTTGCGGAATACCTCCTCTCCCTGACCTGCTTCTCTGTTTCGGACGGATGCCGGGAAGTGTGAGCCTCGATTTCTGACTGCATGAGCTTTGGCGAAGATCGACAATGAGGCTGTTATGACGTGGAAGCGGCATTGGCCGGCGGTTTGAGCCGAGCGTCTTCGGGTTCGTTCCGCTGTTGTTGCCCGACTTGTGAGTAACCCCCTGTTGCGCCGTCACGATCGTTTCGCTTAGCTTCCCGCCATGAATTTTTCCGGGGTGCCCCGCACCCTCAGCGCCATGCTTGTCTTTGCCGCCCTCACCACCGGGTGCTGGCCGCCCGGCGCCAGCCCGCAAGACGAGGTCAAAGATCCTTACTATCTTGTCGGCATGAACCGCGTCACCGGCAAGGATCCCCAGGGCGCGATGGAAGCCTTCCGGCACGCCCTCGAGACCACCCCCAACTCCAGCGCCGCTCATTTCCAGCTCGCCGTCCTCAAGGAACAGCACGAAAAAAACTTCCCTGCCGCCATCTACCACTACGAACGGTGCATCACGGACAATCTCTCCCCCCAGCGTGCGGACATGATCCGCCAGCGCATCAGTCTCTGCACCCAGGAACTGATCAAGAAATCTGGCAATTTCCTCACCCCGCCCACCCAGCAGGCCGAAATCGACGAACTGAAGAAACGCCTCGCGCAAGCCCACGCCGAAAACGATTCCCTCCGCCGCCAGCTTGAAACCGCCCTCGCCCGCGCCGGTCGCGACTTCGTCGTTGTCTCCAACCGCGCCCTCTTTCCGTCCCCGCCCCGCGCCACCAACGGCGTCGAAAATCCCGGTCCTCCCCGCCCCGGCACTGCCCGCCCGCCCGACCGCTCCGCCCTTCGCACCCACAAGGTCAAGGTCGGCGAAAACCCTTCGACCATCGCCAAGCAATACGCCATCTCGCTCAACAGCCTTATGAAGGCCAACCCCACCCTCGACCCCAAGCGCATACGCGTCGGCCAGACCATCAACCTGCCCCCCGAGGCCCGTCCGTAATTCCGCCCCATGGCCACCCGCGTCACCTTCGGCCTCATCACGCTCTTCTTCGTGACGATGAACGCGCTGCTGTGGCGCTCCGAATTCGCCGGCCGCGACCGCGGGGCCGAACTTCCCCCCGGCGTCGTCTGGCAGAAAATTCTTTCCGCCCCTGACGACTCCCACCTCGAAGTCATCCACAAGGGCAAAAAGATCGGCAGCTTCCGCTGGTCCGCCTCCGCGGGCGAGGCCACCACCACCGGCAAGACCCAGCGTCTCGACCAGCTCCCCGAGGGACAGGTCCGCGAAATCTCCGGCTACGACATCGAAGTCGCCGACGGCGCCCTCTTCATGGACGACCGGGAACGCCGCCTCCGCTTCCGCATCGACGCGAAGTTCTCCGCCGACCACCTCTGGCGCGAAGTCAACCTTACCCTCGTCCACAAGCCCACCATTGCCGAAATCCGCGCCACCTCGACCAACGAAACCCTCCACTTCAAACTCTCCGAGGGCACCGAAATCCTTGAACGCCGCTTTACCTTTGCCGAACTTCGCGAACCCGAGAAACTCCTCCAGGGGATGGGCGACTCCCTCCAGGTCCGCCTGCTCCTCGCCGCCTTCGCCGGCGGGCTTCCGCTCTCCCCCGCCAGGAATCTCACCCTCGGTCTTCAGTGGCAGGCCCGCAACGACTGGGTCAAACTCGGCAGCTCCCGCCTCCGCATCTACCGCCTGCAGGCCCGCCTCTTCGACCGCTATCAGATCGTCGTGCTCGTCAGCCGCGTCGGCGAAATCCTCCGCGTTGAACTCCCCGACGACCTCCGCTTCACCAACCGGGAATTTGGCTTCAACACCCCATGATCGAGCTGGATCATCTCGTCAAAAAATTCGGCGACCTCACCGCCGTCAACGACCTCAGCCTTGTCGTTCCCAAGGGCGAATTCTTCGCCGTCCTCGGCCCCAACGCCGCCGGCAAAACCACCACCATCAAGCTGCTCACCGGCCTGATGAAACCCACCTCGGGCACCGCGCGCGTCGCCGGATTTGACGTCCAGACCCAGCCGCTCGAAGCCCGCCGTCGCCTCGCCTACGTCCCCGACTTTCCCTTCCTGTACGACAAGCTCACCCCGTGGGAATTCCTGCGCTTCACCGGCCAGATGTTTCGCATGGATGAGGCCCGCCTTGCCACCGCCGCCCGCGAGCTGGTCGCCCGCTTCAATCTCGAACCTTATTTGCGCAAACCGATCGACGGACTTTCGCACGGCACCCGCCAGCGCGTCGCCATCGCCTCCGCCCTCCTCCACGACCCCGAGGTGTTCGTCATCGACGAACCCATGGTCGGCCTCGATCCGCACCACGCCCGCGTCGTCAAGGACACCCTCAAGGAACGCTCGCTTCAGGGCATGACCGTCTTTCTTTCCACCCACCAGCTCAGCGTCGCCGAGGAAATCGCCGACCGCATCGGCATCATCCATCAGGGCCGCCTGGTCGCCGTCGGTACACGCGACCAGCTCCGCCGGCAGAGCGGCTCCGACGGTCTCCTTGAAAACTCCTTCCTCGCCCTTACCCGGCAGGAGGCCAACTTCACCGAGGAGCGCGACAAGTTCAAAGCCCCCGCCCCATGAGCGCTGCCGCCTCCCCCTATTCCGGCCCCGGCGCGCTTTCCCTGCTTCTGCGCGCCAGTCTCGTCCAGGGCCGTCGCCGCATCGTGGCCCTCGCCGAACAGTCGCGCTTCCTGCTCGGGCTGATGATCTTTTTCGTGTTCGGCTACATCATCGTCTCGTTCGCCCTGTTCCATCGCGCCCTTAAATTTCTCGGCTCCTTCCCGGGACTCGGCAGCCTCCTCATCGAACGCCTCCTCTTCCTCCTCTTCGCGTTTTTCTTCCTGCTGCTGCTCTTCAGCAACCTCGTCATCGCCTACACCAACCTCTTCCGCAACCGCGAGACCACTTTCCTCCTTACCCTCCCCGTGTCCACGCAGACCATCTTCCGGTGGAAGTTCCTCGAATCTGCGCTGCTCGCCTCCTGGGCCTTCGTCTTCCTCATTGCCCCCCTCCTCGGCGCCTACGGTCTCCACAACCGCGCCCCCTGGCACTTCTACGCCGCTCTTCCCATCCTCGTCCCCCTGTTCATCGTGCTCCCCGCCGTCTTCGGCGCCTGGCTGGCCGTCAGCCTCGCCCGCCACATGGACCGCCGCTCCTTCCAGCTCCTCGTTGTCGCCGCCCTCGTCCTGTTGGTCGTTGCCAGCAAGTTCTGGCTCAGCCCCGAGGTCGTCGATGACGAAACCCTCGAGACCCGCATGCTCGCCGTACTGGATCGCCTGCTGGCCCGCACCCGTTTCACCCAGCACCCGCTGCTGCCCAGCTACTGGCTCTCGACGGCCGTCCTGAGCTGGCTGGAGGGTGCCTTTCAGGCCGCCGGATTCTTCATCCTGCTCCTCCTCAGCCACGTCCTCTTCTTCGGTTTCCTTGCCTGCAACTGGATGGGGCCGTTCTTTTACGACGCCGCCTCGACTGCGCAAAGCCGTGCCAGCGTCTTCGGCCAATGGGAATGGTTCCGCAACTGGCGCGCCCGCAAACACGCCTTCCATTTCTCGTCCGGTTTCGTGGACAAATGCGCCGCCCTCATCCCCGGCCTTGCGCCCGACGTGCATGCCCTGATCGTCAAGGATTTCCGCATGTTCTGGCGCGACACCTCGCAATGGGGCCAGACCCTCATGCTCTTTGGACTGCTCGCCGTGTACATCATGAATCTCCGGCACTTCACCCAGCAGATCACCAATCCCTTCTGGGTCCAGCTCATCTCCTTCCTCAATCTTGGTGCCTGCTCCCTCAACCTCGCCACCCTCACCACCCGCTTCGTCTTTCCGCAGTTCTCCCTCGAGGGCAAGCGCGTCTGGATCGTCGGCCTCGCCCCCCTCGGCCTGCGTCGCGTCGTCCTCACCAAATTCGCCCTCGCCACCGCCGCCTCCCTCTCCGTCACCCTCGGCCTCGTCGTCCTCTCCTGCCGCATGCTCAAGCTGCCCTGGGACCGCACCCTCTACTTCTGCTTCTACGTCACCGTCATGACCCTTTCCCTCAACGGCCTCGCCATGGGCATGGGCGTCCTCTATCCCAACCTCAAGGAAGACAATCCCGGGAAAATTGTCAGCGGCGCCGGCGGCACCTTCTGCCTCGTTCTGAGCTTTGTTTACATCATCGGCTCGCTGCTCCTCGCCGTCGTCGGTTCCCCGTGGAAAATGACCGGCCCGCCCTCGCCCCTGCTTCAGGGCGTGGTCTGGACTGCCTTCACGCTCCTCTCGCTCGGCCTCGGCTGGCTGCCGCTCCAGCTTGGCCTCCGCCGCCTGCGAAACTTCGAGATCTGACCCCGTCGGCAACGCGGTCGTACATGCCCCGCCTCTGCCTTCGCCCGCCGCTCACTCCGGCTTCCCGCCCGCGCCAATCAATCCGTTCCTTTACACCTTCCGGACGACTGTCTAATCTCGTCCCATGCCTTCGGAAATTGATGCCGCCGATTTCGTAGAAGCCGACCTCCCGACCCGCGCCAGCGCGGTCGCCCATCACCCCGTCCACATGGCCTCCCACAACTCCCCGCCGGGCAAACCCCTGCCCACCCGCCAGGAAATGGAACAGGACATCAACACCAACCAGGCGCGGCTGAACGAACTGCGGCAGCAGCAGGAACAGATCGAGCGCGAGCGCGCCGCTCTCGAGGAATACCGCCGCCGCCACACTGAATTCCTCAACGGCCGCACCGAGATGTCCCAGCACCTCACCCGCGGCATCGGCATTCTCGCCGACGCCGAGCAAAAATACCGCCGCGATTCCGAACAGATGGCGCGCACCCTCGTGGACCTCCGCGAAAAGCTCGCCAAGGTCGAGGCCCTCAACGAGGAAAACTGGACCCAGGAAATCTGGAATACCGAGCTCACCCGCGCCCTCACCACGCTGGAAAATGCCCGCATGGAATGGAACACCGCCCTGAGCCGCC
>CAZUUP010000190.1:0-9702 GCA_964623105.1 uncultured Akkermansia sp. | reverse complement strand
CGTTCGACGAGGATCACGCCCCGGCAGATTCATCGTAATCCGGGCAAAAGCTCCCACCGATAATTTCCCACCGCAAACAGGGAGCACGCGCCTCTGGCGTGTGGTTTCCGGCGTCCCGCCGGAAACTTCGTCCACCCACCGGTTGACCACCAAACCCAGCGGGGACGAGGGCCGAACGCTCAACATCCAGCTCTCAACGTGAAACATTCAGAGCAGAAAGGCCGGGAGCCATTTGGGCTGTCTGCTCCGGCTTGGTCCGATATGGCAAAGGCCCTGGTAGAGCGCGGTGTCCTCACCGCGCCGCCGTCGCGGGAATGCAGCACCGTTCAACCCAGCCCCGTCGGTCGCGCTCAGCCTCCCCCACCGCGCCTTGGTAAGATCGATGCGTGTCTTGGACGTTGGCGGGGTGAGGACACCCACGCCCTACCAGTTACGGGTTCACGGGGACAGGCAAACGCCTGATCCTCCCTTCTACCGCCGCACCCAGACGGACACGGCTAATCGATGATCACCACCTGCAAGTTCTGCCGGTCGATGGCGAACCGTTTGCCCGGCGGCGGCTTCGGCACTTCCTTCAAAATCCTGGCCGTGATCAACGCCCCGAAATCCTGCGGGAGCTTGTTCTTCGCCTCCAGATAATGATGCAACGCCTCCGTCAGCTTCCGGTCCACCGGATTTGTCTTGGCCGAGCCGGGTGGAGCCGTGGGCAGCAGATCCTCGATCTTCTCCAACCCCGGATTCTGCGTCGTGGGCGGAGCGTCAGTTGGAGTCGCGACCACCGGCGCGGGCCGCGGGGCGGGTACTGACCGGCCGGCCTCGCTCGGGAGCAAATCCGGCGAATTCAGGTCCGCGTCCTTTGCCTTCACCTTCGGCACCAGCGGCTGCGACGGTGGTTCCTCGGGCTTGCAACCCGCCGCCACCGCGAGCACCGCGAGCGTTCCTGTCAGCAAAAACACCGGCGGAATGCGCATGATGTTCTCCTCAAAACGAAGCGTTGTAGGAAGCGCTGAAGGACACCGACCAATCGTCATTCGCCGGTGTCAGCCCGAAATCACCGGAACGCATCGTGGCACCCTTGCGATACTCGGCGTGACCGTCCATGAACGGCAGGTTCCCGCCCACCTCGTGCAGCACCGTGTAGTTCTCATTGAGCCCGAGCGAATTGGGAGTCGGCGTCGGCTGGAAGTGCCACCAAGTGAAGGTCGCCGGTGGTCCCGCCGCCAGCATCCGCGGCCGCAGAAACGCCGTGTCGCGCCGGTCAAACAACTCCTGCAGATACACCACGCTGCTCGGCTTCGGAATCTCCGCAATCCGCCGCCCCATCACCACCGCGTTGCCCAGATAGCTGGTCACATTGGTGGTGGTCAGATCGTTCAACGCCGCCGTCCCACCCCGGCTGCCCGCACATGTGAAGATCCGCGCCACCGTGTTGGTGGAACCCAAGTAGGGAGTAAGGGTGTTGAGAAAGTTCGGCGTCGCCGAGGTGACGAAATTGACCACCCCGTCATTGCGCGGCGCCGTCGCGTCATCGTAATCGCTCGCATACAACGTCGCCGACAGCGCCACCTGCTTCAGGTTGTTAAGGCAATGCTTCTGCTTCGCCTTGTTCTTCGCCGTCCCCAGAGCCGGCAACAACATGCTCGCCAGGATACCGATGATCGCGATGACCACGAGCAGCTCGATCAGAGTAAACCCCGCGCGCGTGCGTCGTCCCACTCTTGCCGATGTGTCGCTCTGGACCATAACAATGCTGGGGAAGCCGGAGGCGAAACCTCCCAGTTCCCATGGTCAGGAAATTATGCCCGCAAAACCGCCATCGTCAAAAATAAACCCGCCCCCCGCGCCGCGTCTGGAGGTCCGGCGGAACTTCCCGCTTTTCTCCCCCGGCGCAGCCTTTAGGTTCCCGTCATGAATTTGCGGGAACAAATGACCGAACTCGCGCGCCAGGCCAAAACCGCCGCGCGCGAACTCGCGCAACTCACGAGCGCGGAAAAAAACGGCTGCCTCCTCGCCATGGCGGATGCGCTCGAACAGGAACGCGCCGCCATCCAGGCCGCCAACGCCCTCGACATGGATGCCGGCCGGCAGTCCGGCCTCTCCGCTGCGATGCTGGACCGCCTGTTGCTCGACGACAAACGTGTCGCCGCCATGGCTCGTGGCCTGCGCGAGGTCGCCGCCCTCCCCGACCCGGTCGGCCGGCTCCTCGACGAGCGCGTCCGCCCCAACGGCCTCCGCCTGCGCAAGGTTTCCGTCCCGATTGGCGTCGTGGTCATCATTTACGAGTCCCGCCCCAACGTCACCGCCGACGCCGCCAGTCTTTGCCTGAAGTCCGGCAATGCCACCATCCTGCGCGGCGGACGCGAGGCGCTGAATTCCAACCGGGCCATCGCCCAGGTCATGGTCGAGACCGCCGCGCGCGAACTGGGCAATTTCCCCCGGCACGCCATCCAAGTCGTTCCAACCATCGAGCGCGAGGCCATTAAGGAACTTCTTTCCCTCACCGAGTACGTGGACCTCTGCATGCCCCGCGGCGGCGAGGGCCTCATCCGCGCCGTCGCCGAATGTTCGAAGGTACCAGTCATCAAGCATTACAAGGGCGTCTGTCATGTGTACGTGGATGCCGACGCCGACCTCGCCATGGCGGGGAACATCCTCATGAACGCCAAGTGCCAGCGACCCGCCGTGTGCAACGCCGCCGAAACCCTCCTCGTGGACCGCGCCGTGGCCGACACCTTCCTGCCGCAAATCGCGCCTCGCCTCGCCGAGAAGAACGTCGAACTGCGCGCCGACCCCACCGCCTCCACCATCCTGCGGGCGACCATTCCGACCGCACAGCTCAACCTCAAGGAAGCCGCCGAGCGCGACTGGTTCACCGAATACAACGACTACATCCTCAATGTTCGCGTCGTGGACGGCGTGCGGCAGGCCATCGAGCACATCAACCACTACGGCTCGGCCCATTCGGACAGCATCGTCACCCGCAACGAGGCCCGTGCGCGCCAGTTTCAGGCCGCGGTGGACTCGGCGGCGGTTTATTGGAACGCCAGCACGCGGTTCACCGACGGCGGCGAGTTCGGCATGGGCGCCGAGATCGGCATCAGCACCGACAAAATCGGCGCCCGCGGCCCCATGGGTCTCGAGGAGCTCACCACCTACAAATGGCTCGGCGACGGCAACGGCCAGGTGCGCCAATAGCGCCCGTCCCCATACCCGTGTCCACCTCGCCTGAACCGTCCCCCGCCGCGCTCGCCCGGCGCATCCGCGACGCGCTGCCCGCGACCGGCCTGTTCGAAGGCCATGACTGGCGCATCGCCCCAGCTCCCTTCCCGCTCGGCCCGGAACTGGCCCGCGAACTCGAATCGCTCGGACGGGTCTTGTTGCAATTCAACCGCGCGGTAAACCTCCTCTACCGCCAGAGCTGCGACGGCCGCCAGCCCGCCTGGATTGCCGCCCTGCTCGATCAAGGAAAACCGCCCGAACTGATCGCCCTCCAACGTTCGGCGGCGTGGAAAAACGACCTTCCCCGGGTCATCCGCCCCGACCTGCTGCTGACCGAAAACGGCATCCGCGTCACCGAACTGGACAGCGTCCCGGGCGGCATCGGTCTGACCGCCTGGTTGAACGAGACCTACGCCGCCCTCGCCCCGGCCGGCGGCGCGGGTGACCCGGTTCTCGGCGGTGCCGACGGCATGCTGCGCGGGTTCGCGAGCATCTTCGGCGACGCCCCGCGCGTGCGCGTCGTCGTGGCTGAGGAATCCGCCACCTACCGGCCGGAGATGGAATGGTTGTGTGGCCGTATGGACGCCGGGCGCTTCACCGTGTCTGGCACCGATGCTTCCGACTTTCAACCGGGCGACGCCGTGTATCGCTTCTTCGAGTTGTTCGACCTGCCCAACGTCGCCAACGCCGCGGCCATCTTCCAGTTGGCGGCGGAAAAGCGCCTTCGCCTGACTCCCCCGCCCAAGCCAGTTTTCGAGGAGAAACTGCTCTTCGCGCTTCTCTGGAACCGCAATCTCCGCCCGTTCTGGCGCCGCGAACTTGGCGAAGGATTCCTCGACCGCCTGCTCAAACTGGTGCCCTACACGTGGGTGATCGATCCCACCCCCCTGCCCCCGCACGCCGCCTACCCGGAGCTGGGAATCACGGATTGGACGCAACTCAAATCCCTGTCCCAGCGGGAACGGGACCTGATCTTGAAAGTGTCGGGTTTCTCCGCCGACGCCTGGGGCGCTCGTGGCGTCTATCTGGGCAGCGACCTGTCGCAGGCGGACTGGGGCGCTGCCGTGGACCGCGCGCTGGCCGGATTCGCGCAGTCACCCTATGTGCTGCAACGTTACCACAAGCCGCGGACGGTTGCGGGCGAATGGTTCGACTTCGCCGCCGGGCGTCTGGTTTCCATGCCGGGCCGGGCGCGCCTTTGCCCCTATTACTTTGTGGCCGGCGACGGCGACCAGCAACGCGCCACCCTCGGAGGCGTGCTGGCGACCGTGTGCCCGGCGGACAAAAAGATCATTCACGGCATGACCGAGGCAATTTTGTCGCCCTGCAAGACATGACACTGCTCGAGTTCATCGTGATGGCCAGCGGTTCGTTGTTTTTTATCATCGACCCCATCGGGATCGTGCCGGCGTTCCTGGCCATGACGCCAACGGACACGCCCGAACAGCGCAAACGCATGGCGCGGCTCTCGTGCATGGTCGCCACCGGCGTCCTCCTCGGCTTTGCGCTGCTGGGCAAGTGGATCTTCAAATTCCTGGGCATCACCCCGCCAGCCTTCCAGATGGCCGGCAGCATGGTGCTCCTCATCGTGGCCGTGGACATGCTCCGCGCCCGCCGGTCGGCAGTCCAGGAAACCGTCGCCGAAACCGACGCCGGAATTCACAAGGCGGACATCGCCATCGCGCCTCTGGCGGTCCCGATGCTCTCGGGTCCCGGGGCGATCACCACGGTCATCCTGCTGCACGACAAGGCGGCCAACTTCGGCCAGCGCCTGGCCCTCTACGGTTGCATCGGCGCCGTGATGATCGTCTGCTACATCATCCTGCGCCTGTCGGCAACCGGCGCAAAATGGCTCGGCCCCATCGCGCTGAAAATCATCACCCGGCTCATGGGGCTGCTGCTGGCGGCGGTGGCCTTTCAATTCATGTTCAATGCGCTGAAGGAATTGAAGGGCACCCTCTTCTGAGGACGCCCTCGGCCACCACCACCACCTTCGGTTCGCGCGACACGGCACCACACACCGGATTTTCCGCCGACTTCGGCCATAAGTCTTGAACTCCCCCCGTTTTTGCTCAATAAACCCCTCCCCGCTGCGTCGAAGTCCGCGCATCGCATTGCCATGTTACCCATGAAAAAAAACCGTCTCCTGCTCGCTGCCGCCGCCTTGGTGGCCGGGCTTCTCGCGACCGCCGCCACCGCGCCGGCCCAAACCAAACTCGACCTCAAGCCCGGCGATCACGTCGCCCTCATCGGCGGCGCCCTGGCCGACCGCATGCAGCATCACGGCTGGCTCGAAACGCTCCTTCACGCCCGTTTTGCCGACCACAAGCTCGTCTTCCGCAACCTCGCCGCCGCCGGTGACGAAGTTGCCACTTGGGTGCGCTCCGACAACTTCGGCTCCCGCGATGAATGGCTCACCCGCGCCCGCGCCGACGTCATCTTCGCCTGCTACGGCTACAACGAATCCTTCAAGGGCGACGCCGGCCTCGACAAGTTCAAGCAGGACCTCGACAAATTTCTCAAGGACGCGAAGACCAAGAACTACAGCGGCAAGGCCGCCCCGCGCGTGGTCCTCTTCTCCCCCATCGCCGCCGAAAAGAGCAACGATCCGAACCTCCCGCCCACCGAAAAGACCAACGAGAACCTGAAGAAATACACCGCCGCCATGGCCGAGGTTGCCAAGGCCAACAGCGTCCAGTTCGTGGACCTCTTCGCGCTCTCCCAGGAACTTTTCGCCGCCGCCGCCAAGGCCGGCAAACCGCTCACCTTCAACACCGTTCACCTCACCGAGTCCGGCGACAAGGTCATCGCTCCCGAAATCTTCCGCTCCCTCCTCGGTGAAACCGCCCCCTCGGGTGACTTCGCCAAACTCCGCGCCGCCGTGCTCGACAAGAACTACGAATGGCACCAGCGCTACCGCACCGTGGACGGCTACAACGTCTATGGCGGCCGCTCGAAACTCGCGTTCCCGATCTCCAAGGAAAAAGGCGCGCCGAAGATTACCAACTACGACATCATGCAGGAGGAGATGACCCAGCGCGACGTGAAGACCGCCAACCGCGATGTCCGCGTCTGGGCCGTGGCCAAGGGCGGCGACCACAAGGTCGATGATTCGAACCTCCCGAAAGTCCGCACCCTTGCTTCCAACCGCGACGTGAAGCCGTTCCTCAGCGGCGAGGAATCCATCAAGCACATGACCGTCGCCAAGGGCTGCAAAGTGACGCTCGTCGCCGACGAGGTGAAATTCCCCGAACTCGCCAGCCCCGTGCAAATGGGCTTCGACACCAAGGGCCGCCTCTGGGTCGCCGCCTGGCCCAGCTATCCCGAACTGCGCCCCACCGACACTGTGAAGGACAAGCTCCTCGTGTTCGACCTCGGCGCGGACGGCAAGGCCACCAAGGTCACCACCTTCCTCGACGGCCTCAACTGCCCCACCGGCTTCCAGTTTTACAAAGACGGCGTGCTCGTGATGCAGGCGCCCGACCTCTGGTTCGCCCGCGACACCAATGGCGACGGCAAGGCCGACTTCACCGAGCGCGTGCTCATGGGCATGGACTCCGCCGACTCGCATCACACCGCCAACGCCATGTGCTATGAACCCGGCGGTGCGACCTACCTCAGCGACGGCGTCTTCCATCGCACGCAGGTCGAGACCATCAACGGCCCCGTCCGCAACAGCGACGGCTGCATCTATCGTTACGAGCCGCTCACGCACAAGTTCGAGCGCTACGTCCCCTACGGCTTCGCCAACCCCCACGGCCGCGTCTTCGATTACTGGGGCAACGACTTCATCACCGACGCCACGGGCAACGCCAATTACTTCGGCCCCGCCTTCAGCGGTTTCATCTCCGAACCGGCCAAGCACGGCGGCTACAAAACATTTTGGAAAAACCCGTCCCGCCCGTGTCCCGCGACTGGCATCCTCTCCAGCCGCCATTTCCCCGAGGAGTTCCAGGGAAATTTCCTGAACCTCAACGTCATCACCTTCCAGGGCATCTATCGCGCGACCGTCGCGGAAGACGGCGGCGGGCTGAAGGGCACGTCCGTCGAGGACCTCATCAAGGGCAATAACGACATGATCCCGAACTTCCGCCCCATCGCCGTCGCCGTCGCGCCGGATGGCTCGCTCTACTTCTGCGACTGGGCCAAGGAACTCATCGGTCACATGCAGCACCACATCCGCGACCCGAACCGCGACAAGACCCACGGACGCATCTACCGCATCACCTACGAAGGCCGCCCGCTCCTCAAGCCCGTGCCCATCGACGGCCAGCCCGTCGAAGCCCTCGTCGCCGCCCTCACCACACCCGAGAACGACGTCCGCACCCGCGCCAAGATCGAGCTGAGCAAACACGACAGCGCCAAAGTCCTCGCCGCCGTCGCCAAGTGGACCGCCTCCCTCGACAAGAGCGACAAGGAATACGAGCACCACCTGACCGAAGCCCTCTGGGTGCATCAATGGCACAACGTGGTGAACGTGGACCTCCTCAAGCGCAACCTGCGCTCGCCCAATCACAACGCCCGCGCCGCCGCCACCCGCGTCCTCTGCTACTGGCGCGACCGCGTCCCTGCGCCGCTCGACCTCCTCAAAGTGCAGGTCGGTGACGAACATCCCCGCGTCCGCCTCGAAGCCGTTCGCGCCCTGAGCTTCTTCACCACCAGCAAAGCAGCCGAGATCGCGCTCGAAGTGCTCGACAAGGAAAAGGATCCGAAGAAGCCCGACTACTACATCAAGTACTGCCTCGACGAGACCATGAAGCAGCTCGGGAAGTTCAAATAACCCCGGACCTGCCTCCTCGAAATCCCTCACGGGCCGGCCTCACCGCCGGCCCTTTTTCTTTGCTTCGCCGCCCCGCACTGTAGCCGCCACAGTCACGAGTCGTCTCCCAACGCGGCGGAGCACTGATGGCGTCGTCCGCTTCGGACGTATGCCGGAAGGGAATCGTAACAGCGCCCAAGGCGAGTAATCCGCCGCACGGCCCCCGCGCCCTTCCCGGTGCAACCGGAGCCCGCGGCAGCGCGGCGCTCTTCAACCTCCCCGTCCGGCAAACGCGTCGCCGCCGCTTCACGGCGTGGTGATCGACACCCGGTAATACCCCGCCCCACCGCTGATCGCCTCGCTGAACTCCAGGTCAGCGCCCGTGCCCGCCAGCGTCGTACGGGTAGTCCACGTCCCGGCGGAGAGGGTCGGATTGAATTCCACGATGTAGCTCTTCCCCGTCAGTGTCGGGATGCGGAACCGCACCGTGCCGCTCGCGAACGTGGGCCGGCCCAGCGTCACATTCACCGGCGACGCTCCGGATCCAACGGCAGCATATATTCCCCGGGTTCCATCCGTGAAATTCACCAGGAACGCGACGTCGTCACCTTGCCCGTCCACCTGTGTCAAGGTGTTGAAGGTTCGACCATCAAGCAATGTTTGCTGCCCGCTGACGACGGACCGGAGGACCTGCTGGGTCACCCCATTCGTCACCCGGGTGCCCAGAGTGTAATAGGCATTTCGATTCCCTCCCCCCGCCGCAACCATCCCTGAAGTGGCGAAGAAAGTATTGGTGCCATCCAAGTCCATCGTCACAAAAGTCTGAAACCGCTCCCGATAGCTTTTGGTCGGTACGGGCGGAAAGGGATCATTTTCATCCACCACCTTGGTAACCGTGCTGTCCGCCGCAACCCGGTACACGCCCCGCGGCGCGTTGGCCATACCCGTGTCCTCCTGCCCGATGAAGGCGACGGTTTGGCCGTCGAAACTGAAGCCGTACGGCGGCGATCCCCCATAATTGCCCAGTGATCCCGGCAGATCGGTATCACTGTCCACCAGCTTCCGCAGAATGGTGCCATCCCAGCGGAAGATTCCTGACTTCTGCCCGTTGGCACCATTGAACTGCCCGCCCCACACCACCTCGTTCCCCACCCGGACCGGGTAGCCGAATCCCATGAAAGTGATGCCGTTGTAAGGGTTGTCAGTGTCGAAGACCGTGGTGACATTCCCACTCCGCAATTCGAACAACCCGTAAATGAAACCCGGCTTGCCGTAGGAAACCTCGCCAAAAAAGTTCAATGCGCCCCCAGTCTCATCCGTGACGGCATGAACCGTGTCAAACTTCGCTCCGGAAGGAGCCACCGTGTTCGTATACACCAGACTCGTCAGCGTGCCATCACGCCAGCGGAACACCCCCTTCCGGGTGCTACTCCCGCCACCCACCAGATGAATCGTCCCATCGCGCAGGGTGAACCACGTCAACTCTCCAAACGTGTCCCCGGCAGTCCCCGGGATGGGATCCCCCTGATGCACGACTTTTACGAATGGCCTTCCCAGCCAGGTGGGGTTTGCCGCCTGAACGGTTGAAGCTGCGGTAAAGCCACCCAGCACAAGGGCAAAGGTCAAACGGGTGATAAACGAGCACAGGGCAGTTTTCATGGCCGAAGAACAAATCATATCACCAAGCCGAAAAGCAAATTATTACGCCTCAATTACTTACAAAC
>CAZUUP010000189.1:3301-9718 GCA_964623105.1 uncultured Akkermansia sp. | reverse complement strand
CCACCGTCACAGTCTGTCCGCCACGGTTTGCCGGGCCTCTCCTTTCCCCTTTGAGCTTCGCGCCGGCTGGGCTATCGTCCGCCCCGATGATCTTCCCGTTCCGGCTTCGTCTGTTCGCGCCCGTGCTCGCCTGCCTGCTCATGGCCAATCCGACCGACGCCGCCGCGCCCGCTTCTGCCACCCAGCCATCCCCACCCACAAAGCCTGTGTCGCAACCCAGCTCCAGCCACGCCCACACCAACCGCCTCGCCCGCGAAAAATCCCCCTACCTCCTCCAGCATCAGCACAATCCGGTGGATTGGTACCCTTGGGGTGATGAAGCCTTCCGCCGCGCCCGTGCCGAGGGCAAGCTCATCTTCCTCAGCATCGGATACTCCACGTGCCACTGGTGCCACGTCATGGAACGCGAATCCTTCGAAGACCCGAAGATCGGCGCACTGCTCAAGGAACACTTCATCAGCATCAAGGTGGACCGCGAAGAACGCCCCGACGTGGACAAGATTTACATGACGGCCGTCCAGGCCATGACCGGTTCCGGCGGTTGGCCGCTCAACATCTTCCTCACCCCGGAACTCAAGCCCATCTACGGCGGCACCTATTTCCCGCCCGAAAGCCGCCACGGCCGCCCCAGCTTCCGGGAACTCCTCCTCCGCATCGCCGATCTCTGGAAAACCCGCAAAAACGACCTCGTCGGCACCGCCACCCAGATTCATCAGCAACTCAGCAGCCTCAACGAACAGACCGCCCCCAAAGACCTCGCGCTCGGCGCCACCGTCCTCACAAGTGCCGCCGAAAAGATCAAAGCCGAATACGATCCCAAACACGGCGGCTTCGGCCGGCGTCCCAAATTCCCCCGCCCCTCTCAACCCGCCTTCCTCCTCGCTCACGCCGTCCGGCACAAGGACCCGGAAGCCATCCGCATGGTGTTGCACACGTGCGAACGCATGGCCGCCGGCGGCATGTACGACCAACTCGGCGGCGGCTTCTCCCGTTATTCCGTGGACGCCGAGTGGCTCGTTCCTCATTTCGAGAAAATGCTCTACGACAACGCCCAACTCGTGCAGCTCTATCTCGATGCCCATCTCGTCAGCGGTGAAACACGCCCGGCCGACGTTGCCCGTGACATCCTCCGCTACCTCCTCCGCGACATGACCCATCCCCGCGGCGGCTTCTACTCCGCCGAGGACGCCGACAGCGAAGGCAAGGAGGGCAAATTCTACTGCTGGACCCGGGCCGAACTCGAAAAACTTCTCTCCCCGGCCGAGTTCAAAATCGCCACCCGCTATTTCGGCATCACCGAGAAAGGCAACTTTCTCGACCACAGCGACCCCGACCCGCTCCCCAACCAAAACGTTCTCTCCATCGCCGACCCCAAGCTCACCCCCGCCGAACTCGACCTCCTCAACGCCGCCAAACGCAAGCTCTTCGACTCTCGCGTCAAACGCGTCCGCCCCGGTCTCGACGACAAGATCCTCGCCTCGTGGAACGGGCTCATGCTCGGCGCCATCGCCCGCGCCTACGCCGTGCTCGGCGACGACCGCTACCGCGCCGCCGCCGAAAAGAACCTCGCCTTCCTGCAAACCGAACTCTGGGATGCAACTACCAAAACCCTTTACCATCGCTGGCGAGACGGCGAACGCGACTCAGTCCAGTTGCTCGATGCCTACGCTTACCTCCTCGCCGGTGTCATTGACCTCTACGAAGCCACCCTCACCCCCCGTCATCTCGAATTCGCTCTCGCCCTCGCCGGCAGCATGATCACCAAGTTTCGCGACCCCGCCGCCGGCGGCTTCTTCACCAGCCCGGTCGGGGCATCCGATCTCATCCTCCGCACCAAGGAGCAATACGACGGCGCCGAACCCTCCGGCAACTCGGTCGCCGCCCTCGCTCTGCTAAAACTTGCCGCCATCACCGACCGCGCCGACCTGCGCGCCATCGCCATGGGAACCATCCGCCTGCTCGGCGAACGCCTTCAGACCGCACCGCAAGCCGTTCCCTACATGCTCCAGGCCCTCGCCTTCTCCCTCGAGGAACCCCGCCGCATTGTCATCGCCGGCGACCCCGGCACCCCCGCCGCCCGCCAGCTCATACGCGCCACCCACGGGCTTTTCCAACCCCACAAAGTCGTCCTCGGCAACACCGGCCCTGTCGAAGCTTTCGCCCGCACCCTCACCGCAAAGGGCGGCCCCACCGCCTACGTCTGCACAGGCACCGCCTGCCAGGCACCCACCAGCGACCCCGACAAACTGAAATCCCTCCTCCGCTGATCCGCCTCGCACAACCTCAGCCCCCTCCACTGCCCGCCGAGCTTGCCCACAATCCCTGCATCCGAGCCGAACCCGGCCTCCGGCGCACTTCTCCAGCCATCAACCACTCACCGCGCGCAATTACACGTGCGCACCCCGGCTGACTGTGCGACAAATCCCCTCACAGCATGCACCTTCACCGCCGCGCCCAACTCCGCCTCCGACCCGAAATCCGATTCTGCCGCGCGAGCGCCCGCGCCTCACTTGCCCCACCGCGACACGCACCCGCAGCCACCACCCTCCACTACTTACCGGCACCAGCACGGACCAAGCTCCACCAGGCAATATCCACAATCTTTCCTCACGCACTTCTCCGCCTTGGAATCGTCTGCCTTGCCCTCGTCATTGCCACGCAAGCCTCCGCCGCCGACCCTGTCGAACCTACCGCCGAAAATCTCCGCGCCGCCATTTCCCGATCCCTTCCCCTGCTCACCGCCGGCGCCCGCGGCTCCATGGAAAAACGCGAACGCTGCTTCACTTGCCACAATCAGGGCCTCCCCATCGCCGCCCTCACCGCCGCCCGCTCCCGGGGCTTCGCCATCGACACCAACGAACTCCGCGTCCAGCTCCAGTTCACCGCTGATTTCCTCGCCAAAAACCGCACCAACTACCTCGCCGGCAAAGGTCAGGGCGGCCAGACCGACACCGCCGGCTACGCCCTCTGGGCTCTGGCCAACGGCGGCTGGAAACCCGACTCCACCACCGCCGCTGTCGCCGAATACCTCCTCGTCTGGCAAAAAAATCTCGAACACTGGAAACCGCAATCCCGCCGTCCCCCTTCTGAAGGCAGCCTTTTCACCTCCACCCACGCCGCCCTGCGCGGATTGCAATCCTTCGCCACCCCGGAACAACACCAGCGCCGCACCGCCCGCTTCCATCAAGTCCGCACCTGGCTGCTCCAAACCCCCGCCCAAGATCACGAAGACCGCGTCTTCCGCCTGCGCGCCCTCCACGTCGCAGATGCCCCCGCCCCCGCCATCGCCCAAGCCGCCGCCGACCTCCTCGCCAGCCAACGCCCCGACGGCGGCTGGGCCCAGCTTCCCAATCTCGAATCCGACGCCTACGCCACCGCCACCGCCCTCGTCGCCCTCCTCCAGACCGACCGCCTCGCCGCCGATGCCACAGCCTCTCTGCGCGGACTCCGCTATCTCCTCACCCACCAACTCCCCGACGGCTCCTGGCACGTCAAGACCCGCAGCAAACCCATCCAGAGCTACTACGAATCCGGTTATCCGCACGGCCCCGACCAGTTCATTTCCATCACCGCCGCCGGTTGGGCCACCACCGCCCTCGCCCTCGCCCTGCCTCCGTCCCCGTAAATCTAAGCCGGAACAATTCAGCAGCCACGGATCAAACACGGATCAGCGCGACTCCTATCCGGGGTTATCCACCCGGCAAGCGTGCCCCCCAAAAAAGGTGCGCCCCATCCCAGTGTCGCGGATGCGGCTGCCGTGCCGCGGTTCCGGTCCCGTCGGTGTTCCGTCCGTGTTCAATCCGTGGCTCAACGGCATCGTTCCGGCTAAGTCCGCGGCCCTCACGCCCCGCCAAAATTCGCCCGCGCCACCCGCAGCATATTTTCCCCGAGAATCTTCCGGATGGTTTCCTCGGAATGACCCCGCTGCACCATCCCCACCGTGAACAACGGCCAGTTCGTCCACGCCAGGCTTTGTTCCGCATGCGGCTTCGGGCGATAATCATCCGCTGGCCACAAGTGCTCCCATCGCGCCGCCGAACCCGCCGAACCCGCCCGCTTCGGCACCTTCGCCCGTTCCACTTCCTCGTTCCGCGACGTGTAGGAAATGTCCGGCCCGATCGCCACATGCTCCGCGCCAAACTTCTTCACCGCATAGTCAATGTGATCCAGCAGCGCCCCGATGTCCCCCGCCCCGCCGAGAAAGCGCGGAATGCAACAAATCCCCACCAATCCGCCGGTGTCACAAATCGCCTTCACCACCTCATCGGGCTTCCCCCGGAAATGCCGGTACAGCCCCGCGCACGTCGTGTGGCTCGCCACCATCGGCCGCCGCGACGCCTTCGCCGCCTCCAGGCTCGTCCGCCAACCCGAATGCGCCACGTCCACAATCACCCCCACGCGATTCATCTCCGCCACCACCGCGTGCCCGAAATCACTCAGCCCCGCGTTCCCCGGTTCCCCCGCCCCGTCGCCAATCGGATTCCGCCGGTTATAGGTCAGATGCATCATCCGGATTCCCAACTGATGAAAAACCCGGATCAACCGCAGCTCATCCCGCGTGCTCTCCCACTGCTGCCGCAACGGCACGCCGTTCCCCGTGAAATACAGGCACAACCGCCCGTTTTTCTTTGCCGCGACAATGTCATCCGGCCCCACCGCCTTGCAGCAAACCTCCCGCGCCACATCCGTCGCGTATATAAACCGCGCCAGCCGCTTGATCAACCGCAGCGGATCACTCCCCTCCTCGCCCGCATTCTGAAATATGCACGTCACCCCCGCCGCCCGGAACGCCTCCAGAAACTCCCGGCGCTCCCCCGCGTCCGTCGCCCAGCGCGTCATCGACATCTCCTCCCGCCAGTCCGTCAACTCCGCCTCCGACAGACCGCTCTCCACCAACGCCGCGAACTTCGCCCCGTCCAACGCCGCCCGCGGCGCGAAACCATAGCTCTCGAACACCAGCGCGTTCGCATGCCACGCCATTCCCGCCTCGAGATCGCGCGCGCTTGGCTTCAACACCGCCAACGCCACCTCCCGCGCCTTGCGAATCTTCTCATTCGGCGCCGCCAGCACGCCCTGTCCCGCCGCCCCCCGCGCCCGTCCGCGCCCCGCCCATCCCGCCACTCCCAACGCCACCGTTCCCCGCAAAAAATCCCGTCGCGAATGCCGCAAGTTCATCCCCCACCTTTGCCCAGCCATTCGCCAAATCAAGCTCGCCGCATCATGCCGCCACTCCGCTTGCCCGCAACCCACACGCAGCACAACCGTCCCCCACACGCAGCGCAACCGCCCCCGTACCGGAGGGACACCGCAGGAAATTAGCCGGGAGCAAGTCCGCCCCAGCGGACGCAGCCCCCGGTCGCGCGCCTGAACCGACCATGCCCCGGAGGGGCATCGAAGAAGCTTTCCCCTTCGCGTCCCCCCAGCCACTCCCTCACCCCTCGTTGCCACGAGCCATCCTCTTCGATGCCCCTCCGGAGCACGGCCCGTATGCCACCCCGAACCGGGGGCTGCGTCCGCCCAGACGGACTTGCCCCCGGCTGATCCGCACCTATGCAGTCACAAACGCCGATATGACCACCGAGACACGACGAACACAGAGTAAAACCCCGATCTGCATGAACTCCAGACCGTCACCATTCAGTGAAAGATAAACGCACCGCCGATCCCCTGTTGTCTCTGTGTTCATCGTGTCTCTGTGGTCCAAAAAATCCGGCTCGACTGAGTGTTACGGCCACAGCCTCCGCGATGCTTCACCGCTCCATTTCACCGGCACTGCCATCTTGTTTTTTTATGAGTGCCAGTCAGTGCCGGTCAGTGGTTTCCCTGCTCCCGTCGCAGGCACCCGCCGTGTCGAAGCTTACTCACCGGGTCAACACCGGCTCGGCAAAGTCCCCGTTCCCATCCGTGTCGATCCGTGTTTATCCGTGGTTGAAAAATCTCTTATCCGATCAGCGGTTCTCCCTCCGCCAGACGCAGGCCGGTGCGGACGGTGTCAAGTTCGCCCAGCTCGTAGCGGCAAGAGCCGGCGACGTGCCAGAAGAACCCCTGAAGATCGCCGTGAAAACGGTAACGACCGTCAGGCCGGAACGCCACCCACGCGTCGCCCGAGGCGAAGAGGATGCCGAGACATTCGCCCGTGTCCGGGTTCCAGATACGGATCGTGCCGTCGCTGCTGCCGGAGGCCAGGAGTACGGTCCCGCCCACCCGCCCATGCCAGAATACCACACTGCTTATCTGGCCTTGGTGGCCGGTGAGGACGCGCAACAATTGGCCGCTCCCCGCGTCCCACAACCGCACCGTATTGTCTCCCGACCCGCTCGCCACCCGCCGCCCATCCAGACTGAACGCCACGCTCCAAACCCAGCCCTCATGCCCCGCCAGCTTCCGCTCCTCCGCCCCGCTCCCCGCGTCCCACAA
>CAZUUP010000189.1:0-3201 GCA_964623105.1 uncultured Akkermansia sp. | reverse complement strand
CGACCCGCTCGCCACCCGCCGCCCATCCGGACTGAACGCCACGCTCCTAACATAGTCCGTATGCCCCGCCAGCGTGCGCAGGCAGCGGCCCGTGAGCGCGTCCCACAGGCCAATGCACCCGCTGTCATGCCCGGTGGCCAGCAGGTCGTGCTCCGGCGAATACGCCACGCAATTCACGCCGGACGACGCCGGCCACACCACCGGCAGACAGGCCGCATCCGGCCGCGCCGTGACAGGTGCCAGCGGCCCCGGCGGCACGAACTCGCGGGCGGGCCGCCCGCGCTCCAGGCCGGCCAGCGACGGATCATCCAGCGTCGCCCCCGCCAACCGCGCCAGCGCCCACGTTCCCCCCGCCAACCGCGCCCCGCGCATATCCGCCCCGAGCAACGTCGCCCGCCCCAACCGCGCCTCCGTCAAATCCGCCCCCCGCAAATCCGCGTGCGAAAGATCGGCACGGGCGAGGTTGGCCCCAACCAGCAGTGCGCCCTGCAAATTCGCATTGATAAGAATCGCGGATTCCAGATTGGCATCTTGGAGGTCGGCTCCGACAAGACGAGCCCCGCGGAGGTTCGCCTGGCGCAGATCAGCGTTCCGCAACTTACACGCCGTAAAATCAAGCCCGGCATAGTTACGCCCGCGGAGATCCTGTCCCGCCATGTTCGCTCCGGCCAAACCCCGCAGCATTTCCGGCAGAGCAACAACCTCGGCCGCTCCCGCCGCAGTTTTTGCGAAACGCCGTTGCGTGGCGGCAAGCAAGCGCTCGGCGTTCTTTCGGTCGTGGGGTCCATGGGCACCCGGCAAGTCTTGGATAAACTCAAGTGTCCACTTGAGGCATGATTCGGCCCCGAGAAAATCCACCAGGAACTCCGCCATCAAATCCGAGAGCACCTCGCGCGCAAACGTGACGCTCGCAGTCGCCGTTCCATCCACCGGCCTGGCCTTGGCGTCCGGCCGCCGTTGCCGGGCGATTTCCCGCGCCACGAGAAACTCCGCGATGCTGTAGTGCGCGAAGGCGAACGCTTCGGTGCCGTCGCGCGAGAGCAGGCTGCCCGAGGCGATGCCCTGGGTGCGCTGCTCGGGTGCGAGGGTCACGTCGAGGAGTTCCTTGGAGACCTTCGCCAAGCCCTCCTGCACCTCTTCGAGCGTGAAGGGCCGTTCGATTCGTCCCCACGCGAGCAGGGCGAGATGGGTGACCGACTCCCACAACTCGCGCAGATACCGCACGTCAGTCCGGCGGTCCACGGTCGGCATGCTGCCCGCTTCGCGCTGGCGATGACTGCGGCGGACGACCTCGTTTTGCAGCCACCGTTGCAAGATGGCCTCATACAATCCCGCCGCGGTAACGGTTGCCCCCGGGGCCGCCTCGCGCGCGGCAGTGAGGTCGGCAGCCGGCAGGTCGGCGATGAAGGAAAGCATCCGCGGGTTTTCCGAAAGGCCGAGCAGATCCTTCACATCGTGGATCAAGGCGAAGCGGGCCGCGGCTTCGGCGGCGTCGCCGAGCTTGCGGGCGAGGAAGGCTTTGATCTGGTCCTCGGTGAACGGGCGCAGTCGCGCGCGCCGAAACCCCGGCTGTTTGAGCAGCCCGAAAACCATCTGGTAGTCGTCCTTGAAATGCTGCGTGCGGCAGGTGAGCACGACGATGGCGCGGCCCGCCGCGGCCCCGGTGATTGTGCTGAGGTGATCGGCCGCGCGCTCGAACGAAACGCGCAGGGCGAGTTCATCGTAGCCATCGAACAGAATCACCAGATGGCCCTCCATTGCCATGTACTGCAGTTGCTTCGGGCGAATCTCCTGCAAGCCGAGCTTCCCGAGCCGGGTGATGAGCATCGAGGTGGCGTCCTGCACCTTGTCAAGGGAGCGCAACTCGATGAACAGCGGGGTGACCGGACTGCCCGGCTGGGAGAATTCCAACGCGAGCTGGCGCAGCAGGAAGGTCTTGCCCGCGCCGAAATCGCCGTCGATCAGGATAAACTCCGGGCCACCCTGGCGGATCAAGGCGCCCAACTCGGCGCGGGCGTCCGTACCCACGCGCTCGATGGTGCCTGCGTCGTCAAGGGCCTCCGGGCGCGGCTTGGCAAAGAACTCGAGGCCCTGGGGAATGTAGAGTGCGGGCGGATATTCCTTGGAGGTGTTCAACTCGCGCTCCTGCTCGGTGACGGCCAGGCGGAGGTCCGCCATGCGCTCGTAGTCGCGCCACGTCAGGAGCTTGATGCCACGTTTGGCGGCTGCGTCTTTGAGCGCGGCGGCGGCCTGCGGATCAAGCGCGTCACCGCGATGACAGACCAGCCAGCGTTCGCCATTGAAACTGCTGGTCAGGCCATCAAATGCCTCAATCGCCGCCGGAGCGCATTCGCCCCGGACCAAGCCCACCGGGAAACTCGAAAAACCAGCCTCGTCATTCGTCACCACGCTCAGGTAAGGCGGCTCGGTGTCATGCCATTCCGCCCGGCAACCCGACCAGCGGAACTGGGTGATCAGGGTGAACTGGCTGACGAGCACGTCCTTTTCCAGCATATCCGGGCGGGTGAGTTCCGGGTCGCGCTCCCGTTTTGCGGCGGGATGCGGCGACGGAGGGGTGGCGGTGGCGAGCGGATTCGCGCCGCGCTTCGGAGTCCCGGTCGGTCCATCAGTGAGGGCCGCACCGACGCGGACGAAAACATGCGGCACCCACAGCCGGCCTGGCTCGACCTCGCCGCCCACGCGGGCATCGGGAATCCAACCTTTGTTGTGATGATCGTAGGCGCGCAGGCGCGCTTCGACGCCGTCCGGGGTGAGGCGGAGAACCTGATACTGATTGGGAGTTTCGTTGGGCCGTGGGCCGGGTCCGAGCGCGTTTGATCCGGTCGAGAGAACGGGCTGACCATCCGGCAATCCGGAGCGGTCGGCGACGTGGGTGTGGCCGTGCAGCAGGAGATTCAGGTGGGGAGCAAGGAGGCGTTGCAGGTCGCGCGGGTCTTGGAGGTTTTCATCATCATCCGTGGCCCCGCGAACGAAGTTGTGGTGGACCAAACCAACCCGCACCCAGCCGGCCTTTTGAAACGGCGCGAGCACCTTGGCGAAGTGAACGTATTGGTCTTCGCCGCACCATCCGTGGTGGCCGTACCCCGTGTCCTTGCCGATCGTCTTTCTGGCGGCCTTCGCGTCGAGATGGCATTCGAGCAGCGTCGAGTTCAGCCCAGCGAGAACGACGTTGTATGCGGG